>JAEERZ010000068.1 GCA_016286075.1 Selenomonadaceae bacterium | reverse complement strand
GGCTGTATCTGATGCAGGAGGACGCCGCCCTCATCAAGGGGAAACGCGTGCTGCTGCTGGACGACGTCATCAGTTTGGGCGGCTCCATGAAAGCGATGCGAAATCTGGCGGAAAAAGCGGGCGGCATTGTCATCGGGCAGGCCGCAGCCGTGGCGGAGGGCGACGCCGCAAAACGCACGGACATCATCTTCTTGGCGTCGATGCCGCTGTTCAAAGCGGAATAAAACATAATACAGATTACTAAAAAATCTCGCTTGGCTGTGAAAACGGTCGGCGAGATTTTTAATTTGGAAATTGTTTCCATATTCATTGACAACGAAAAATTTGGTGCTAAAATAGAAAACGGTTTCCGATTTCATTTTCGAGGAGGCAGAGGATGAAATACAAGACGAAGCAGCGGGTGGCTCTCTTGGAGTACCTGGAGGCAACCCGGGACAAGCATATCACAGTGGCGGATATCCGCGCGCATTTCGAGGCGCAGGGGGAGCCCATCGGCACGACGACGCTCTACCGTCAAGTGGAGGACTTGGTGCGGGAGGGCGTGCTGCGCAAATATATCGTCGACGAAAACAGTGCCGCTTGCTTTGCCTATGTAGGCGAGCAGCCGACGGAGACGCCCTTTGTCCATTGCAAATGCGAGCGGTGCGGGCGGCTCCTGCATATCCGCTGCGGCCAGTTTGAAGACATGCAGAAGCATATCTCCGGCGAGCACGACTTTGCCGTCGATCCGAGACGGACGGTGCTTTACGGGATTTGCGCGGACTGCAAATGACGCTGAATGAAAGAATACGGAGGTTTCACGATGAAAAAACTGATTTCCCTTTTGCTTTGCGCGCTGGCGCTGGCGGCGCTCCTAGGCGGCTGCGGTTCCCAGACCGCGAAAGCGCCGGAGGCAAAGAACGAGACGAACGAGCCGAAGAAGCTGAAAATCGTTACGACGATTTATCCGCTCTATGATTGGACGAAGGAGATCATAGGGGGAGAGGCGAAGAACAGCGAGCTGACGCTGCTCCTGCGGAACGGCGTGGACATGCACAGCTACCAGCCCACGGCGGAGGACATCATGAAGCTTTCCTCCTGCGACGTGTTGATTTATGTGGGCGGCGAGTCCGACGCGTGGGTGGAGGACGCCCGCAAGGCGGCCGTCAATAAAAACATGGTCGCGGTCCGCCTGATGGACGTCATCGGCGACCGCGCGAAGCGCGAGGAAGCCGTCGAGGGCATGGAGGCGCATCATCACCATGACCATGAGAAAGACGAGCACAACCACGCCGACCATAAGCACGGCGACCATGACAAAGACGATCATAAGCACGAAGAACACAAACACGACCACGATAAGGACGACCATAAGCACGATCACGACAAAGACGGACACGCGCATCATGACGAGTACGACGAGCATATCTGGCTTTCCCTGAAAAACGCCCAACTTTGTGTGGACGCCATCGCCGACGCGCTCGCTCGTGTCGACGCTTCCCGCGCGGAAGCGTATAAGGCGAACGCCGAAACCTATCGCGGGAAGCTCGCCGCCGTTGATAAAGAATACGAGGCTGCCGTTGCCGCATCGCCGAAAAAGACGCTGCTGTTCGGCGACCGTTTTCCCTTCCGCTACCTTACGGAAGATTATGGCCTGAAATATTACGCCGCTTTCCCCGGCTGCTCCGCCGAGACCGAGGCCAGCTTCGAGACCATCGCGTTTCTGGCGGCGAAGCTTGACGAGCTGAATCTGCCCGTGATCCTCACCATCGAGGGCGGTTCCCGCAAAGTCGCCGAGACGATTCTCTACAATACGGCAAAGCACGACCGGAAGATTCTCTCCCTCGACTCCATGCAGTCCACGAAGGGGGATAAGCCAGCCACCGGAGAAAACTATCTCGACGTCATGCGAAAGAATCTTGACGTACTGAAGGAAGCGCTGAAGTAATGCCGCAAATCGCCTGCGAAAACCTTTCCCTCGGCTACGGGGGAGAGACCATCGTCGAAAATCTGACCTTCTCCGTGGAGGCCGGAATGTATCTCTGCGTCGTCGGCGAAAACGGCGCGGGCAAATCCACGTTGATGAAGACGCTTTTGGGACTTCACGCGCCGCTTTCAGGGCACGTCGTATTCGGAGACGGTCTGCGGCAGCGGGAAATCGGCTACCTGTCCCAACAGACCGACGTGCAGCGGGATTTTCCCGCCTCCGTGCGGGAAATCGTCCTGTCCGGCTGCCAGGGGCGCATGGGATGGCGGCCTTTCTATTATCGGGAGGAAAAGGAATTGGCGGCGCGGAATATGGAGCGCATGGGAATCGCCGACCTTGCCGAGCGCTGTTACCGCGACCTGTCCGGCGGTCAGCAGCAGCGCGTCCTGTTGGCGCGCGCGCTGTGCGCCACGCAAAAGCTCCTGCTTCTCGACGAGCCGGTGTCCGGCCTCGATCCCGTCGTCACCGCCGATATGTACCGCGTCATCGAGGACCTGCATCAATCCGGCGTCACGATCCTGATGATTACCCACGACGTCACGGAGGCGCTGCCCTACGCAACTCATATTTTGCATTTGGGGCGCCGGCGTTTCTTCGGCACGCGGGACGAATATCTGCTCGACAGGCAGAACGCGTTTGCCCTTGACGGGAAGGAGGAGGCGCGATGAACGAGATATTCACGAAGCTTGCGATGTATATGGAGTATCCCTTCGTGCGGTACGCGATCGTCGTCGGCGTGCTCATCGCCCTTTGCTCTTCGTTGCTCGGCGTCACGCTGGTGCTGAAACGCTTCTCCTTCATCGGGGACGGCCTTTCCCACGTCGCCTTCGGCGCGCTTTCCGTGGCCGCCGTGCTTGGCACGGTGAACAGGATGACCGTCGTCCTGCCGATTACGCTTATTGCCGCCGTGCTGCTGCTCCGCGCTGGGAAGGACGCGAAAATCCAGGGGGACGCCGCCATCGCGATGATCTCCGTCACTTCGCTGGCTTTCGGCTACCTCTTGATGAATCTCTTTTCCGCCTCGGCCAACGTCTCCGGCGACGTGTGCAGCACCCTCTTCGGATCCACCTCCATTCTCACGCTGACGAAGGAGGAGGTATGGCTTTCCGTCGCGCTTTCCGTCGTCATCTTGCTGATCTTCGCCTTCTTCTACCAGAAGATTTTTGCCGTCACGTTCGACGAGGATTTTGCCCGGGCCGTCGGCACCAACGCGGGGCGGTACAATCTCATCATCGCCGTCGTCGTCGCCGTCATCATCGTCTTGGCGATGAATCTCGTCGGCTCGCTCCTGATTTCCGCCTTCGTCATTTTCCCGGCGCTTTCGTCCATGCGGCTCTTCCATACCTTCTTTTCCGTTACCGTCTGCTCGGCGGTTCTATCGGTTCTCTGCGCGCTCCTGGGCATCCTGCTCTCCGTTCTCGCGGGGACGCCCGTAGGGGCTACCGTCGTGGCAATGGACGCGGCGGCGTTCCTCGCCTGCTGTCTTGCCGGACGGCTGCGGGGCGCATGACAAAAAATAAAAAATGCCCGGCTTGTCCAAGCGGACGTTGCCGGGCTAAATTTTTACTCGTTTTTCGGTGGTTCCTCCGCGAGGCAGACGCAGTTCTTTCCGTTCTGCTTCGCTTGGTAAAGCGCATGATCGAGCTGATGGTAGAATTTCATGTAATCGCCGTTATCCGGGAATTGCGCGACGCCGAAGCTCCCGGTGACAGACCTCTTGTTCGGCAGTACGCACCCTGCCGCAAACGCCGAGCGAATCCGTTCCGCGACGATTTTTGCGTTCGCAAGGGACGTGCCGGGCAAGATGATGAAAAACTCTTCGCCGCCCCAACGTCCCGCCGAGTCGCTTCTGCGGATCGCATTGTAAATAATCTTCGCGCTCCGCTGGAGAACGTCGTCTCCGGCCGCGTGACCGAAGATATCGTTTACGCTCTTGAAATTATCGAGGTCGATCATGATGGCGGACAGAGGTTCGTCAGGCATCCGCTTCTGCAAAAGTTCCTTGCGCAGGATGGACTCGATTTCACCACGATTGTATAGCCCCGTAAGTCGGTCGATGCTGGCGAGCCGCGTAAGCTTCTGGTTCGCGATTTCCGATTCTGCGGAAGTGGTCGCCACGAAATTCGCCAGGCATTGGACGAGCTTCATCATGTCGGTGAGCTTTCTCGTGCGTGGCGTAAATGATTCGGATCGGGGCGGAGAGTCGCTCCGCGGCCCTTCGCGGAAGCTCGCGGCCACCAGAGACATATTCAAGAGCGATACATTGCCGTCCTCGGCCCGATTGACTTCCCCGTGAACGTAAAGCCCCGTAGTCGGAGCGACGTCCTGGAACGGGAGAATCTCCTGGTTTGTATCCTCGCGCAGGAAAAATCTTCGCGATACGCAGTTGAATAAAAGGATTGCTTCCGGCTCGAAGGATAAGATCTCGATACGGGAATTGTAAGACGCGTCCAGGATCTTGCTGGGATCTCCGTACGCCAGCCGGACGCTCTCGTCCTCGCGGCAGTCGCCGCTGATGACCAGCGATCCGTCCTCCGTGCAGCCGGCGGGAAGGCGCATAACCAGACTCCCGTTCCTCTCCGTGCATAGAGGGAAGAGCAAGCTTCCGCCGTTGATGTCCTCGCTGGACAGCCCCAAATATTTGTGATAAATGTTCAAGGCCGGGCTGTCGTCCAATTCCTTGATTACATTGTCCCCGTCCATTTTCGAGATGCGGAACAACGGCCCGAGAGGCCGCCAGCCGACGCTGGTGCTCACATGAACGTGCAGTTCGCTGCCGATGAAGGCGACCGCTATTGCGTCATGACGCTGTGCGTCTTCTCCTGCCAGCACGTATTGCCCGGATTCCGCGGTGCTTCCAGCGACGCCGCCGAAGACCTTGGCGCTCGGCGCCAGCGGACGCAAATGCGCAAGGAATCGGTGGGTCGTTTCGTCGTTTGCCGCCAGGAAAAGCCCGACGCCTACGGTTTCCGTATCCTGCAGGCCGTTCACCAGCGACGCGGCGGCGTCCTCCGGTGAAGCGTCGGAAAAATCAATCGCGAATAAACGCACGTCGGTTTTTTCGAAAAACAGGAAATGCAAGATCGCCGTCCGCTCCGAAAGGCGGCCGGACATAATCTCTCCATCCGAGGTACACCCTACGACGACAGCCTTCGGAAACATTTCCGTGAGTCGGCGAATCAACTCGGGCAATCCGCCCTCGTCGGGCCAGCCGGAAAATACCGACACGAATACCGACTGGGCGTCCCGCGGATATATTTCACGAAACGACTGCGCCCACGCGTCGAACTCCGAAACGCTTTTCAGGCAAAAAGAAAACTGCTTCATTTTTGTACTGCTTCCCCTCTATGTCTCCTGTAAACATCGGCATTTTGGGTTTTTAAATAGTATTCGACGTTGTGTCAAAAAAATCCTGCCGTACACTGAGCCTTATTTATGAATACACGCCTTGAAAGTTTCGGAGTGCAACGGCATAAAAAAAGTCCCGCTTTTGACAGGCGGGACTTTCAATTTTTCGTATTACAGCAATGTGCGGATGGTTTCGCTGATCTTTCGGGCGATATACGGATTGTTCATGGTGTAGAGGTGGATGCCGTCCACGCCGTGGGCGAGGAGGTCCACGATCTGCTCGGTGGCGAAAGCGATGCCCGCGTCGCGCAGGGCTTCGGGCTGGGACTCGTATTTCGCCAGCACGCGCTGGAATTTTCTCGGCAGCGTAGCGCCGCAGAGAGTAACCATGCGCTCGATCTGCTTCTTATTTGTGATGGGCATGATGCCCGCCTCGATGGGGACGTTGATCCCCGCGCCTCTTGCTTTATCCAGGAATCCATAGAAGAATTCGTTGTCAAAGAAGAGCTGGGAAATCAGACGGTCGACGCCCGCGTCCACTTTCTTTCGCAGGTTGCGGATATCCGTGTCGAGATCGGGGGCTTCCGTGTGGCCCTCGGGATAGCAGGCGGCGAAAATCTGGAAGCGGTCTTTCGAGAGGGCGCGAATGAAGGCGACGAGGTCGCTGGCATGATGGAAGTCTTCTTTCGGCGTCAGCCCGGCCACGCGGTCGCCGCGCAGGGCGAGGATTTTCCGCACGCCGTTTTCTTCCAGTTTATCCAGCATCTCCATTACGTCGGCGCGGGTGAAGTGAATGCAGGGCAGATGCGCGATGCCTTCACGGTGGTATTTGTTCTGGATGGCGGAGGCGACTTCGATGGTCCGATTATTCGAGCCGTCCGCCGAACCGCCTGCGCCGCAGGTGACGCTGATAAAATCCGGCTCGAGGTCCGTCAGCTCGTCGAGAGCGCGGTAGACGGTATCGATGGGCATGTCCCGTTTCGGTGGGAAAATCTCAAAGGAAAAAATGGCGCGTTTCCTATCTCCGTTTGTGGACATGGAAGTTCTCCTTTCTATTCCGCTCTATTCCTCTTCGCGGCTGCGCATGGTGAAGTCCTTGTCGTCGTCAATCAGCGCGATCATCAGGTCGGCAAACTCTGGGTCGAACTGCGTGCCTTTGCCCTTTTCGATTTCGGCGCGGGCGACGTCCTGCGGCAGCCCCTTGCGGTAGCTGCGGCTGGAAGTCATGGCGTCGTAAGTGTCGGCCACGGCGATGATCCGCGCCTCACGGGGAATCGCCTCGCCCGCCAGTTTGTCCGGGTAGCCTTTGCCGTCGTAACGCTCGTGATGATATCGGGCGCCGATGGAGAGGTCGGGGAATTGGCTGATTTCTTTCAGAATTTCGGAGCCGATGATGGTATGGGACTGAATCGAATGGAATTCGTCGTCGTCCAGTCGGCTGGTTTTATTGATGATGGTTCCGGCGACGCCGATTTTTCCGATGTCGTGCAGGAGCCCCATATAGTAGATATGTTCCTGCGCTTCTTCGTCGTCCCCCGCCCGTTTCGCGATCATGCGCGCGTAGTTCGCGACGCGCTCGGAGTGGCCGTGGGTGTAGGCGTCCTTGGCGTCGATGGTCTTGGCGAGGGCGACGGCCATTTCCCGGAACAGTTCCTGGCTGTCTTCGAGCCGCTTTTCCGCGAGAGCGGTCTGGCGCTGCACTTCATGCTCCAGATGGTCCTGCAGATATTCGTAGCGGAGCACGCGGCGCACGCGCTGGCGCATGACGTCGGGAATGAAAGGTTTTCGCACAAAGTCGGTGGCGCCCTCAATGAAGCCCTTGGCTTCCAGCTCGACGCTGATGTCGCCGGTCAGAAAGATGACCGGAATCTCGGCGGTGCGAGGATTCTTTTTCAATATGCGCAGCACGTCGAATCCGTCCATGACGGGCATGCGGAAATCGAGCATGATGAGGTCGGCCTCATGGGAGGCGAGCCATGAGATGGCTTCCGGGCCGGAGAGAGCCGTTTCCACGTCCGCTTCGTCTTTGAACGCGCGGGAAATCATCGTTAGATTCATGCTGTCGTCATCGACGGCCAAAAGCTGCGGCCTTCGTCCGCCGTACAGGGAATCTGGCATAAGGTATCGTCCTTTCGGGGTTGGAGATTTTCTTGCCTCCCTATATAATAGCAGGAAAGCGGCAGAAAGGGAATAGGAAAAGACGCCTTCGCGTTTTTGCGGAAAGCGTCTTTGACGTCGTTATACTTTATACTTTCTCCGTGGTGTCCACGTCGGAGGCGTCTACCGGGACGTGCTCCAGGAGCTTCGAGCCGGAGAACATGCTGGAGACCTCGCTTTCGCCCTCCATGAACTCCGCTCTCGTGACCATGTACAGGTGGCCGGAGGTGAACAGGACGATCGCCCATGCGGTGTAATGGTGGACGAGGTGCGTCATCATCTCGCCGCCGAGCCAGACGTTCACCCAGCCGAAGAGCGCCGCGCCGATTCCGTCGGGGTTCGTCATGTAGTACATCGCGAAGCCGGTCAAAACCTCGATGGCGACCAGCACATAGAGCCCGGCGTAGGACATGCGCGCCAACGGGTTTCTCAGGTACGAACGGTGAAACCGCTTCAGCAGCATGTAGTGGAGCATCACGTCTATGGTATCCGCGTAGAAGCGTCCTTCCCAGAAGCGCGGGAAAAGACGGTCGCCCTTGTTGGTGATGAAGCCGTACAGGCGAAGGATAAAGGCCGCGCAAAACGCGTAAGCCGCAAGGAAGTGGATATTCCGCACCCAGTTCATCAGCATGCTGGTCTGCGTCGGCTCCAAAGCCATGATTTCGAGAGGCTTTCCAATCAGAATGCCCGTCACGAAAAGCACGATAATGGAGTCCACCATGACCCAGTGGAAGATGCGGAGCCAGGGGCTGAACAGGTAATACTCCCGCCGTTTTTGGATTTTCACATTATCATGTTCCATGCGTGTCCCTCCTTACGATTCGACGCGCGTCCCCGTGTAGGGATCGGTGGTGACGACCCGCAGCTTTTCGCCTTCGGGGTTGTAGATGTGCGTCGCGCACGCCATGCACGGGTCGAAGGAACGGACGACTTTGGCGATTTCGAGAGGCTTGTCGGGCACCTTGACCCGGGTGTCCATCATCGCCGCTTCGTAAGCGCCGTGTCCGGCTTTATCGTCGCGCGGGCAGGCGTTCCATGTCGTCGGCACGATGCACTGGTAATTCGTGATGCTGCCGCTTTCGATGTTCACCCAATGGCTGAGCGCGCCGCGCGGCGCCTCGTAAAGCCCGACGCCCTTCGCCAGCTTCGGCCACTGCGCCGGCTCCCATTTCGCCATGTTCGCGACCTGCGTGTCGCCGGATTTGATGTTGGAAATGAGCTGGTCGAAGAAGAATTTCTCGATCTCTGCGTGGAGCTGCGCGTCGAGGGCGCGCGCCGCCGTGCGGCCCACCATCGTCGGCAGCCAGACGTGGGGCGGTAGGTTCAGCACCTTCGACACCGCGTCGATTTGATCGATCATCATCTTTTCCGCCCATGTCGGATCGGGCAGCATGCCCTGCTGGGCGCGAGTGTAGATTATGATATAACGTGCCAGCGGGCCGACCTCGCAGAGCTTGCCGTGCCATTTCGGCGTCTTGAGCCAGGAATACTTGCCTTTTTCGTCCAGTTCCTTCCAGTCCGTCGGCGTGCCGACTTTCGGCGCGGTGAACTTCGCCTCGGTGACGCCGTCCCACGGGTGGAGCGACTTGTCTGCGGCCGCGCCCGGATATTCGTACCAAGCGTGAGAGACGCCCTCGTTGAAGGCTTCTGGATTGCTGAGATCTTCTGCGGCCAGCGCGGTGAATTTCGCCTGCGTCGCACCCGCGCCGAAGTTCTCGACGACGCCGTTGCAGCGAATCAGGCACTGACGGAAGAAATCGCCGTTGGCTGTGCCGGAGTATGCGTCCAGCGGGTAGGCGCCGAAGCCCAGCACCCGCGTTTTCGCAAGGCCGCCGCCGTCCGTCATACCCTTTTGGACGTAGATATGACCGATGGCGAGCAAATCCGGGAGATAGAATGTGTTCGTCAGCGTGCGGGCGAGATTGATCGCGCGGTCCACGATGGCGAGGCGCGCCGTGTTGACAGGAGCGTTGCCGTCCTCGAGGGAGATCGAGCAGGGCATGCCGCCGACGACATAATGCGGATGCGGGTTCTTGCCGCCGAATACGACGTGCGGCGTGACGAGCTCACGCTGCTTGTCGAGCATTTCCAGGTAATGCGCCACCGCCATCAAGTGAACCTCGGGCGGAAGCAGCTGATAGTCGGGATGGTCCCACCACT
>JAEERZ010000067.1 GCA_016286075.1 Selenomonadaceae bacterium | reverse complement strand
CGCGTTCAGCGCAAGGAGGTTCGTCTGATCGGCGATGGCCGAGATGCTCTCGACGATCTGGCCGATCTGCTTCGAGTTCTCGCCAAGTTTCTTGACGACCTGCGCCGAGTTGGAAACGCTCTGTTCGATGCCGTTCATCTTGTCCATAGCGTTATGCATGAGTTCCGCGCCGTGATCCGCCGCGCCCGCCATCTGCTCGGTATTTTCCGTGACCGTCGACGCTTTTTCCGTCATCGTATTGATGTCGATGAAAGCCGCGTCGATATGCTGCTTCGCGCCGTCCACGCTGGTGAGCTGCTTGTCCATGCCGCCCGAAACGCCGATAATCGTTTGCGCCACATGTGTCGCCGCCTCCGCCGCCTGCTGCGAGCTGGCCGTCAGCTCCTCAGAGCTTGCCGCCACCTGCTCCGCGGTATGGGCCATCTGCTGAATCAGGCCGCGGATATTTTTCGCCATTGTATTGAACTGTTCCGCCATCTGCCCGAACTCGTCG
Organism: Selenomonadaceae bacterium; assembly: GCA_016286075.1. Lineage (GTDB taxonomy): Bacteria > Bacillota > Negativicutes > Selenomonadales > Selenomonadaceae > RUG12372. Next base: position 9,189 of record JAEERZ010000067.1, on the reverse strand, counting down.
CTGGACGTGACCGGCAACGGCTCAAGACGCAGATTGCCTTGCGACATCTCGCCCATGTGCGCGACGAGGCCCGTAATCTGCTTGACAATATTGTTTGCAAAGAACAGGAGCGCGACGAGAATCAGCACTACGCCGACCACCGTCAGAATCCCGTATATCATGCGCAGCTTGGCAAGCTCGGCAAAGACGAAATCTTCCGGGACGCCCACTACCGTCATCCAACCCACCGTAGGCATGGTTTCATAAGCGATAACCTTCCCACTGGCCACGAAGAAGCCTTCCTTTTTCTGCGCCATCTCGGCGATATGCTCTTTCAGCACGGGATTTTCCTCGATCGGCTTCAAGTTCTCGTTCTCGTCCGCCGATGCGAGAATCAGGCCGCTTGCCGGGTTCAGGATCATACCCTTGCCCTGTCCGTCAAATTTGATATTCTTCGCCTTCTGGGAAAGCGTGTCCGTCTTGAACATGACGCCGATTACGCCGCTGGGCGCACCCTGCCGTTTGTACGGAACGCCCGCAGCGCAGACCGTGTCGCCCGTAGTCTTCGAAACATACGGATCGGTGAAAATGAGCTTGCCTGCCGCCTTCGCCTTCGTGTACCAAGCGCGCTTCGTCCACTCCGACTTGCCGGTCTGATTGCCGCCATGGAGCGCCATGCAAAAGCCGTCCTCCATCGCGTTGATCAGGTTCGTCATTTCCTTGTCGTCGGCGACGGCCTGCGTCAATTCTTGACTGCGCGCAAGCGTCTCCTGTGAAGCGGGAAGATGAGTAAGAATCGAAGAAACACCCTGCGCGAGCTGTCCCTTTTCAAGGAGCCATGCCTCGGCCTCGTTGGACTCCGCCTTGATAATCGAGACAATTTCCTTTTCCAGCGTTTCCGTCACCGCGGTCGACGCCGTGAAGTAACCGACGACGGACACAACAGCCATGATGAGTCCGGCGACGCCCGAAATCGCAAAAAACTTCTGTCTTACATTCATTTTGCTCCGCGTCCCTTCACAATGTAGAATGCTTTTATAATGATTAATTATCTTCTATGTACGAACATTTGTCAAGCGAGATTTCAGAATTCATAAGACGTTTTTCCTACTTTGCAGACGATATTTTTTGACACGGCAAATTGAGTGCTCTTTCCAATTATGGTATAATAAATAATACTTAAGAAGCCCAATCCGGAATCGAAGCGCAATCTCAAATATGAAGATTTGCTCCCACGATACATAATTGGAGCATTCCGGAATGATTTTCGAGGGACTGCCGCCCCGAAAGTTTTCCGCCAAATCATATCTCCCACTGCGAGGAATCCCTATGTTCTATTACACCTCCATCGTTTTGCTCGCCATCGCAATCCTGCTGATCGAGAACCACGATATCTTGTTCAGCCGCAGCGTCAGCCAAAATATTCCCGTCATAAAACGATCCAAAGAATTTCTGTATGGCGTCTTGGTGTATTACACGGTCGACGCGTTGTGGGGCGTCTTTGACAGCCTTCACCTTGCCTCTTGGTTGTTCGCGGACACCACCGTCTATTTTGTCGCGTTGGCATCGGGCGTAATGCTCTGGACGCGGTTCGTGATCGCCTACTGGGCCGAGGATACCACTTTCAGCCGATTCCTTTCCCATGCCGGGCATATTTTTTTCGCGATTGTTTTAGTAATCGTCGTCCTGAACTGCTTTACGCCGATCCTGTTTTGGATCGACGAGGATGGAGCTTACCATGCCAGCGACGCCCGATACGCACTGCTGTTGATCCAGATTCTGCTTTTCCTGTTGACATCCATTTATGCGTTTCGCGCCATGCGGAAAGCGCAGGGCGCAACCCGGAAACCGTTTCGGACGGTTTTCCTGTTCGGGCTGGTAATGGCGCTCTTTCTTTCTATCCAGTGGAGCTATCCGCTGCTGCCGCTGTATACCATAGGATATATGCTTGGGACCTGCATGCTTCGCACCTTCGTGCTCCTCGACGCTAAAGACGAATACAAGCAGGAGCTGTCGAACGCCTTACAGCGCGAGAAAACGCAGTTCGAGGAACTGAAGTCTACTTGGCAGCTTGCCTATAAAGATTCGCTGACCGGATTGAAAAACAAGTTGGCTTACATAGAAATGGAGGAGCAAAAGGACCGCCAGATTGAGAAACGAACCACCCCTCAATTCGCGATTGCGGTTTTTGACTTGAACGACCTGAAATCCGTCAACGATCATTTTGGGCATAAAGTGGGCGACCAATACATTATCCGCGCGGCTCACCTGATTTGCAACCATTTCAAGCACAGCCCCGTATTCCGCATCGGCGGAGACGAATTTGCCGCCCTGCTGGAAAGAACGGATTTCGAGAACAGGCTCGAGCTGCAAAACGCTTTCGACAAGATGATGGACGAAGCCCTCCGGCAGGAAAACGAAGTCGTTATCGCAATGGGCATGTCGGAATACGACGAGGCGGAAGATCACGCCCTGCATCAAGTGTTTGCCCGTGCAGATCACGAAATGTATTTACGCAAGAAGAACTTAAAACATCAAACGGAAAAACGATAACACGATTATAAAAAGGCGGCGCCGAAAGCGCCGCCTTTTATTATGCCTTGTCTTTTCTGCTATACCGCTTATACCTTGAATTTGCCCGTCGCGTCCTGCAGCTCTGTGGCAAGGTCCGCCAGCGAATGAGACGCCGACGCGATCTCCTGGCTCGACGCCGACTGCTCCTGCGCCGCCGCCGAAATAGTCTGCGTTTCCTCGCTCGTCGAGCGGCTCACCTCGTCGATGACGTCCATCGCCTCGACGATGCCCTGCATGCCTTTCGACACCGTCTGCACCTCGCGGTTGATTTCTTCCATCTCCGACTTGATCGACGTGACCCGATTCGTGATATCCTGGAACTGCTCCCCGACTTCCCGGATTGCCTGCGTGCCGAGGGCAACTTCGTTCGTACCGGCTTCCATCGCGACGACCGCTTCTTCCGTGTCGCCCTGAATGACCTCGATGCGCTGCTTGATTTCCTCCGCCGACTGCTGGGACTGCTCGGCAAGTTTCCGGACTTCCTCCGCCACGACGGAGAAACCTCTGCCTGCCTCGCCGGCCCGCGCCGCCTCGATAGCCGCGTTCAGCGCAAGGAGGTTCGTCTGGTCGGCGATAGCCGAGATGCTTTCGACAATCGCGCCGATCTGCTTCGAGTTCTCGCCAAGCTTCTTGACGACTTCGGCGGAATTGGAAACGCTCTGCTCGATGCCGTTCATCTTATCCATGGCGTTCCGCATGAGCTCCGCGCCGTGGTCCGCCGCGCCCGCCATCTGCTCTGTGTTTTCCGTGACCGTCGCCGCCTTTTCCGTCATCGCGTTGATGTCGATGAAGGCCGCGTCGATGTTCTGCTTCGCCTGGTCGACGCTGGTAAGCTGCTTGTCCATGCCGCCCGCGACCCCGGTAACGGTCTCCGCAACGTGGGTCGCCGCCTCCGCCGCCTGCTGCGAACTGGCCGTCAATTCCTCGGAGCTCGCCGCCACCTGCTCCGAGCTGTGCATCATTTGCTGGATCAGGCTGCGGATATTTTTGTTCATATTGTTGAAGCCCGTCGCCATCTGGCCAAACTCGTCGTTCGAGGTCACTGCCAGCGGCTCGAGGCGCAGGTTGCCCTTCGCCATTTCGTCGATATGCCCGGTCAGGCCGAGAATGTTCTTGACGATGGTGTTCGACGCGTAAAGCAGCGCAACGACAATCAGCACAATGCCGACCACGGTCAGGATACCATACAGCATACGCAGTTTCCCAATCTCGGCAAAGACGAAATCCGACGGAGCGCCCACCGCCACGATCCAGCCTGTCGACGCCATCGTCTTATAGCCGATGACGCGCTCCGAACCGCTCGCCGTGGAAATGAAATAGCCTTCCTTCTTCTGCGCCATTTCCGCGATATGATCCTTCAGCACCGCGTTCTCCGAGATTTTCTTCAACGTCTCCTCGTCGTCCGCCGACGCGATGATGATGCCCGTCGCCGGGTTCAGGATCATGCCCTTGCCTTCGCCCTCATACTTGATTTTCTTGACCTGCGCCTCGATGGCGTCCATGCTGATGTCTTCGCAGATGACGCCGCCCTTCGCGCCCTGCCGCGTATACGGCAAAGCCGCCGTGATGCAGAGCTTATTCGTGGAGCTGTCGCGGTACGGATCGGTGAAAATGAGCTTGCCCGCCTTCTTCGCGTCGACGAACCATTCGCGCTTCGTCCAGTCAGCGTCCTTCGTGATATCGCCCTCGGCATAAGACACGCAGTAGCCGTCGTCCATCGCGTGGGTGATGTCGATGATGTCCTTATCGCCCTTGTAGGTCGCCGTCATTTCCTTGCGGCGCACAATCGCCTCGTCCTGCGCGGAAAACGAACTGAGCATCCGCGCCGTCGCCTCGCCGTACTGCGCCTTTTCCAGCATCCAGCCCTCGGCCTCGTCCGCCGCCGCCGTAATGACCGCGACAATCTCCTTCTCCTTGGTGCTTTTCAGCGCATCCGTCGCCGTGAAATACCCGATGATGGAAACGATCGCCATGATGGCGCCGGCGATGCCAGCCAATGCGAAAAATTTCTGTCTTACGCCCATTGTTCATCGCTCCTTTTGCCCTATAAAAAAAGCGGCGCCCCGCAGGACGCCGCTCCCGAAATCGTGTTTCGGCAAACTTGCTTACAATATTTACTTCTATCGTCAGATCACGTTCAGATTTATCATCTTCGCTCCGAAGATGCCGTCGAGCGCCGTGACTTCCTTCAGCACGTTCGCCGGGACGTCGCTGTCCACCGTCAGCACCATCAGATTCGTTCCCTCTTTGTCCGTATGGCCGACCTGCATGCCGCTGATATTGATGTTAGCCGCGCCCATGATTGAGCCGACCTTGCCGATCACGCCGGGCCGGTTGATATGCGGGCAAATCATGATATGCTTGTGCGGGTCGAGGTCTACGCGGTATCCGTCGATCTCGACGATGCGGCCTTCCGAGCCGAACAGCGCGCCCGCCAGCACGACGCCCTTCTTCTCCGCCGTCGCCTTCACGCGGATCGTGTTCGCGTAGTCCGCCGTCTCCTTGCTCTTGACCTCGCGCACGGAAATGTTGCGTTCCTTGGCGAGTCCCGGCGCGTTGACGAAGTTCACGTTCGTTTCGAGAATCGGCGTCAGCATGCCTTTCAGCACCGCCGTCGTCAGGAGTTTCGTATTCACGTCTGTGATCTCGCCCGTATACTCTACTTCCACCGCCGTGACTGCGCCCTCGGCGAGAGCCGTCGCCATGCATCCGAGCCGCTCCGCCAGATCGAAGAACGGCTTGATCACGTTCATCGCCTGCGCGGACACAGGAGCCATGTTCACTGCCGTCATGACCGGCTCGCCTTTCAGCGCCGCGACAATACCTTCCGCCACGTCGATGGAGACGCCGATCTGCGCCTCCACCGTGGACGCGCCGAGATGCGGCGTCAGCGTGATGCCCGGAACGCCACGGAGCGGATTGTCCTCCGCCAGCGGCTCCGAAGTGAACACGTCCACAGCCGCGCCCGCGACCTGTCCGCTCTTCACCGCGTCGGCGAGATCCTGCTCGTTGATGATGCCGCCGCGCGCGCAATTCACGAAGCGCACGCCCTTCTTCATGCGCGCGATATTGTCCTTGTTGAACATATCCCGGGTCTCGTTGGTCAGCGGCATATGGACGGTCACGAAATCCGACCGCGTGATGATGCCCTCAAGGTCGACGAGCTCGATGCCCATCGCCTGCGCCCGTTCCTCGTTCACATACGGGTCGTAGCCGATGACCGTCATGCCGAACGCCGCCGCGCGCTTCGCAATGCCGCTGCCGATACGGCCGAGGCCGACGATGCCGAGGGTCTTGCCCATCAGCTCGACGCCCGTGTACTTCTTGCGGTTCCACTCGCCCTTCTGGGTAGTTTCATTTGCAATCGCGATATGGCGTGCCATCGCCAGCATCATGCCCATCGTGTGCTCCGTCGCCGCCGTCGTATTGCCGCCCGGAGAATTGATGACGATAATGCCCCGGTTCGTAGCCTCCGGCACATCGATATTATCCACGCCGACGCCCGCGCGGCCGATAATCTTCAGATTCTTTGCCGCTGCCAGCACGTCCTTCGTCACCTTTGACGCGGAACGCACAATCAGCGCGTCGTAATTCCCGATGGTCGCAACCAGCTCGTCCGCCGAGATTTTGTCTTTGACGTCGACTTCAAAGCCCGCCTCCCGCAAAATCTCAATACCGCGCGCCGAGACGCCGTCTGCTGCCAAAACTTTCATTTGACGCTTCTCCCCCTCATTTTGAATTCTATATACTTGCAAAAACTAAATTCCGTTGTTTATTATACCACGCGAAAAGATGAAAATCCATGCTAAAAAAAGCAATTCATGCACTTGACTTGCCCTTATATGGATATGATATATTTAAGGTAAGATTTTCTGAAAAATCATACGTCGGATTACTGCGGGTTTATGAAACGGCAAAAATTCAAACCCAGAAGGGAGGCCCCTTTTTATGGCGCCGAATATACAGGCGAAGCTCGAAGAGATTATCAAAGGAAACATCAAGTTTTTCTCACCAAATCTCGCGCTTAATATGCTCATCAGCAGGCTCCAGAGAAAATGGGAAGCCGATCCCAACAGTATGCCCGCCTGTATCAGGGAAATGGACGAATTCATGACGAGATATGCGGCGGTTCTGGGCGACGAATTTGACAAAATCGCGTCGCTTTGAGTCGATTGAGAAAGAGGAGAATCACGATGCTTGTTACGTTAGATAAAGCGACCAGCTTGATCAAAGAAGGCAAGACGCTGCATATCGCGGCGGACGAATCCCTGCTGGCCAAGCTGCCGACCGGGAACTGGATCGGCGGTACCACGCCTTACTTTATCGCCGAGGACGGCGGCATTTTCACGAAGGACAAGCTCTTTGTCAACGAGTTTGATTTCGCGGAAGAAATACAAGTTGCGGTGTACGGCAAATACAATATCTTTCAGATTGTCGAGGAGTGCTACGATAACGGCCTGACCATGCTGATCCTGCCCTTCGGCTCGGCTGTGGCGGCGAAATACGCGAAAGAAGCGCCCGACGTGGAGGAACTCCTGATGCATCCGACCGTCGGCTGGGTTTCCGGTCTCGATCTGAACACAGGCGGCGAAGCGAAGGTCTTCGACGGCACGACGGGCGAATCCTACACGGACAAGGCGGTGGCAATGTATATCCGGCTGCCGAAGGGAAAAACCGCGATGATCAACCTCGTCAACATTTTCGAGGACGACAAGACCGACCCGACGATTACGTTCCCCGAAAACGAGCTGGACGTTTCCACGTGCTTTGTGAACGGCCAGAAGGTCAACTTTGCCGAGTATATCCAAAGGAAGAACCTCGACACGCAGATGCCGCTGGTGGCGGACTACAACGGCGTTTACATCAATACCTCCATCAAGGCGGTGGAAAACGGCAAGGTCGGCCTTTACGCGCCGGTGTTCAAAGGCATCGGATATCGCTTTGCCACGCGCGTCTCCGATTACGCCGAAGAGTTCAAGAACAGAATCGACGCGGCGGGAGCCGGAACCCCCATATTTTCCTGCAACTGCATCCTCAACTATCTTTACGGCAATTTGGAGGGCAAAACAACGCCGCCCTATGCCGGCCCCGTTTCCTTCGGCGAGGTCGCCTATCAACTCCTCAACCAAACGCTGGTCTATTGCGAAATCGTATAATTAAAGAGGCAAAAAGGGACGCCCATGAAGGCGCTAATCTTCATGGACGTCCCTTTTCATTTATCTTATTCCGTCGCGTAGTTCGTGAAGTAATTTTGAATCAATACCACCGGCGTGCCGCGGTCTCCGCTGCCGCTGGTCAGGTCGCAGAGGCTGCCCAAGAGATCCGTCAGCTGTCTCGGCGTCGTTCCCTGGGAGGTCATGTTCCCCACAAGGTTTGCGTCCTTGGCCTTGATTTTCTCTTTCATGGCTTCCGAAAGGGCCTGTCCGCTCAAATCCTTCAGGTCGTTATCCGCGAAGTATTTCATCTTCAATTCGTTCGGGGTGCCTTTAAGGCCCTCCGTGTACGCGGGCGACACCACCGGGTCCGCCAGCTCCCAGATGCCGCCGACGGGATCCTTGAAGCCGCCGTCGCCGTAAATCATGACTTCCAGTTTTTTGCCCGTGGCCTTCTTCAATTCCTGCTGCAGGCGATCCACAAAGCTCTGGCAGTCCCTCGGGAAAAGCTTGACCTTTTCCTCCGTCGCCTTGTTCGCGCCCAGAAGACCGTAATTCTCGTTATAGCCGCTGCCGTCCACCGAGGCGGTCATGATGTCGTCCAAGCTATAGACGCGCGCCGCGCCACCCGCCTGCAGGATGCGCTTCGTACGCTTCCGCGTGTGGATATCGCAGTTGATGACGTTTTTCGTATACTTCAAAATGTAACAGGGATCGTTGGAGAATACGATCTCGATATTCTCTCCGAGGCTCTTGTAGTATTCGATATAGTCCACTCCGGTGAACGGATGCACGGTGTCGAAGCCGAAGGTCTCACGGAATCCCTTCTCGTCGAAGCTTTCCGTATAAGGGTTGATCTTCTTCGCGTCCACCTCGTCCACGCTGATCAGATGGTTTCCCACCTCGTCCGACGGATAAGAAAGCTGCACATAGAGCTTCTTGCAGGACATGCTGAGCGCCCGCAGCATAATCGCGAAACGGTTCCGGCTCAGGATTGGGAACACGATTCCCATATCTTCCCCGCCAAGCTTTTGGCGAACGTCCTTGGCAATCTGCTGGACGGTGGCGTAGTTCCCCTGCGTCCGGGCCACCACGGCCTCCGTGACGCCAAGGACGTCTCTGTCCTGAAGCTCAAAGCCTTCCTCTTTGGCCGCCTTGACCAGACCGTCCCGAATCAGGGAAACGAGATCGTCTCCTTCCTTGAAGATGGGCATGATGATTCCTCTGGAGGTTACTCCTGTGTACCGCATTTTCCTTCCCCTTACTTTCTATAGAGATTTCGATAAAGTATATCGCTTTATTTCCAAGAATTGACGACAAAAAAATCTTTATCCACCGGGCAGCTGTTCTCGTCCCGGCTGATGGTTGCCGACGCCAGCCGCGCGCCATACCCCGACGCCTCCGCCAGCGTTGCGCCGCGAACGAGCCCCATCACGGTTCCGGAAAAGAAGGCGTCTCCCGCACCAGTGGTATCGACGACCTT
>JAEERZ010000066.1 GCA_016286075.1 Selenomonadaceae bacterium | reverse complement strand
GATGGTGAACAGAATCGCCATCACCCAATACATCAACCAGAATCTCAGCACACGATCCTCTCCCGTCTCCATCGAATAGGCTGGGAGCCGCAACCGGCTCCCCTCTATTATACACGACAGAAGCGTTTCGGGCAAATCGACGGCACGATGGGCGAAAAATTGTTCGAATCTTGCAAAATTTTCTGTGTTGCCCCCTGTTCAATTTGCCGGAAAGTGGTATAATAGATATGCAAGAATATCGGGCGCGTACCGCGCTATTTCAGAAGAAGAAAGGATGGTCTAATCATGAAGAAGTGGATGAAAGGTCTTTGCGCACTTGCTCTGGGCGCGATGGTTGTGGGCGGCTCCCTCATTACCTTCACGGGAACGGCGCAGGCGGCTGACGAGCCGACGTTTGGCTCCTCCGGCAACAAGAACTACCGTTATGATGTCCGCCGCGGCATGTATGAGAAGCCGGAGGGCGCTGACCATCATGTCCGCATGGGCAAGTACCAGCAGAAGCAGTAATCACCCGGAAACACCTTGATTTATTCGCCCCCGGTCCCTTGGGCCGGGGGTTTTCCATTGGTGCCTGAATCCCCGCCGGCCCCGCGCCGTCGGGGATTTTTTGCGGCCGGGCAAAAAATCGCGAAAAATTTTACTTTTTGTTGTTTTGACCTATTGACTTTTTGATTTTTTGATGTATAATAAGAATCGTAAAGAGGAACTGAGGAAGTCCGGCGGGACCCCACGGAGGTGAAGCGGCCGCCCGGCTTTCCGGGGACGATTTACAGAACCGGCCAATAACAACCTGCATAGAATGAAAGGAGATTGAACATCATGTTTGGATTGGTACCGTTTGGACAGAGGAAGGATTTAGCGAGACGTCAGGATGAGTTCGACCAGATTTTCGATATCTTCCGGGAGCCGTTCTTCCACGGGGCGCTGGCGCCGTTCGCGAATTGGAGCGGGACGGGCTCCTTCCGGGTGGACGTGAAGGACAACGGCGACGCCTACGAACTGACGGCGGAGCTGCCGGGCGTGAAGAAAGAAGACATCGCCCTTCGCTACGAGAACAGTTACCTGACCATCGAAGCGAAAAAGGACGAGCGGAAGGATGAAAAGGACGACAGCGGCAACTACATCCGCCGCGAGCGTACCACGGGCAGCGTTTCCCGCTCCTTCTACATCGACGGCATCGACGAGTCGAAGGTCGGCGCCGAGTTCACGGACGGCGTGCTGAAAGTCGAGCTGCCGAAACAGGCGAAGGCCGACGTAGCCCGTCAGATTGAAATCAAATAACTCCCTATTCCCCTCCCTTATATTGAAAGAGAGACCCCGACGCGGATTCAATTCCCGCGCCGGGGTTTCTCTTTGTCATTTTATGGTTTTACGCCTTCCTCAAAGGCCATGATCGCTTCCAGCACGGAGCCGGAAACGCAGCGCGCCTTGTCCGATATCAAGCAGCAGTTGCCCGGCGCGATGCGCGGGTCGATTTCCGCCAGCGCCATGCCTTCCGAGACGTGGTAATTGTCGTGAATAATGCCGCGCAGGATGCCGTCCACCGGCGTTATCACCGGCACGGTCTGCCCATTGTCGTCATAAATCTCGCCTATCGTTTCCCCTGCCCGAAAGATATGGGAAATGGTATGGGGCGTCTTGAACGTGCCCGCCGTTTCCGCCCGTATGAAGCCGCCGTCGACGATGACGTCCTCCTCGGTCTGCCATCGACGGCAGCGGCCGTTGTAGATGATGCGGCCAAGGTCATAGCTCCGGGCCGTCTCGATGACGCAGTTGACGTCCTCCCGCGCGCAGTAGCCCGCCCCGAGGCCGATGCGAAAATCCGCCGGAAGCGGACGACGCGATTCGTCTTCCTTCCCGTCCAGCGAGTTTACCAAAATATGCGGCGGAAATTTCCGCACATAACGACCCGTCGGATCGACGAGCATCGTGACTTTCCCCTGCGAAATCAACGAGAGCGCGGTCTTCAGGTTCTCGGCGCAGACGCAGGTCACGCGTTCCACCGTCTTTTCCCCATCGTACACCGCATCCGAAAACGATATTTCACGCCGCAGCGCGGAAGGCCGCGCCTTTTCAAGTATCAGCACTTTGTACCCCACGCGGTGCAGGCGATGGGCCGCCGCAGTGCCAAGCTCGCCGCCGCCGCGCACGATTATCAGATGTTTCATCGCAGATACCTCTTCCCATACACTTCCAAAAAACGGGGCTCTTTCTCTCTATCGCGCCCGTCCGTCATTCCGCCTCATAGGGCCGCACCCGCAGCCGAAGGCCGCGAGCCTCGCAGATTTTCCTGCACCGGGCAATCTCCCCGTCGTCTTCCACATGATCGACCACCGTCAGCACCACGTCCGGCACATAGGCTTTCGCCCGCTCCGCAAAAGTCAGCATCGCCTCGAAAGACGGCAGCCCGAAGCGGCTCCGGGTCAGTTCCAAATACCGCTCGGCGTTGGACGCGTTCAGGCTGATGGAAATCGTGTCCAGCAGGCCGTCGAAATCCGGCGCCGTATTCCGCCCGAAATGAAGATCCGAGAGGCCGTTCGTATTGAGTCGCGTCTTGACGCCGGGATGCTCGTCGCGAATCCGGCGCAAAAGTCCCGTCAAGACCTCCAGCCGCATGGTCGGTTCGCCGAACCCGCAAAAAACGATTTCTTCGACCTTATCCCAGGGCAGAGCGGAAATTTCCGCCCACACTTCTTCCTCGGAAGGCTCGTTTTTCAACCAGAGCGAATGATCCTCCGCCATTTCCTTCAACGAACGCAGGCAAAATGTGCAGGCGCAGGTGCATTGATTCGTCAGGTTCACATAAAAACCGCGCTTCCCTTCCGGGTGCAGCGCAAGGCTTTCCTTGACCGTCACATATTTTCCGCCCGGTTCCACCGCATAGACAATCATTTCCCGATCCCTTTCCGACTATTTGATCCGCCGCAGTCTCGGTTTTTCATAATCCTCCGACTCCGACGGCATCGCGCTCATAACGACTTTCTGTTGTTTTACGCTTCGAATTCCCACGTTGGCCAGCACGCCCACCACGAACAGACTGACAAACAGCGAGGTTCCGCCGTAGCTGATAAACGGCAGCGGCACGCCGACGACGGGCAGGAATCCGGAAATCATCATAAGATTGATAGCCGCCTGCATCACGATCAGCATCGTCATACCGAAAGCCAGCATCTGCCCCAGCGCGTCCTTGGCATAGCGCGCAATCCGCACGCCGTAATACGCGAAAGCGGCGAACATGAGGATAACCACAAGCGCGCCGACAAAACCCATCTCCTGGCACCATACGGAAAATGCAAAGTCGGTATGGGCTTCCGGCAGATAATGGTATTTGCTGATGCCCATGCCCATGCCCATACCCCAGATGCCGCCCGATCCTATAGCCTGCAAAGACTGCACGATCTGATAGCCAGCGCCTTGCGCATCGCCCCAAGGATCGAAAAGCGCCAAGACACGTTTGAGCCTGTACGGCTGGAGAATACACAGCAACGCGCCTACGCCGATTCCCATGCCGAACAGCTTGAGTTTCGTCGCCCTTTTCATATTCGAGCAGACCAGCATCATCAACGGAACCCCGCTGATAATCAGCGCCGTCCCCATGTCCGGCTCCTGCTCCACCAAGACGGCCATCAGGCCGATCATATAAATCTCATTATGCAGGAATTTGCACTGCATACCGTGATTCACGCGCCACGCGATATAGTACGCCTCCAAGAAGATGGCGGCAGGTTTTGCGAACTCCGCGGGCTGTATCTGCATCGGTCCCAGCGCCAGCCAGCGCTGCGCGCCGTTGACTTCCACGCCCATGAAGGCCACTGCGATCAACATGGCGGTCACTATGAAAAATCCGAGCTTCCTGGCCTTCGTCAAAAGATGGTAATCGACGACAAAGCCGATCAGGAAACAAACAAAACCCACGCCCAAATTCATTCCCTGCTTTCGCAGGAAAAAATACGGGTCGTCGTAATTCTCCCCCGCCACCACGAAGCTGGAGCTGAACACATTGAGAGAGCCGACGAGGACTAAGATGATCGTCAGCCCGAGGATGGCTTCATAGTCGCTTACCCAAAAGCGAAACGTTCTCTCAACCCCGTTATGCGCTTCCGTCCGGGTCATCGCCGCTCTTCCCCTCCCCTGTTTTCTTCTCCGCCTTGGGCGGCCTGATATACGTTTCCGCGTAAAGCGCGTCCAATTCTTCCTTCTCGCGCATCGGCTCAAAAAAATCCCACGGCGCAAGCGGCGCTTTCCCGTACTTTACGATAAAGCCCGGAATATAATGCAGGAACAGCCGGGCGGCTCCCTCCGTATCATAGGAAGCGTCGTGAAATTTGTCTTCGCTGAAAGCGAGCCCCGCATGTTCCATGCAAAGCCGGAGCGACGGCTCGTTGGCCACGCCCATGTCAAACCGCACCGCCATAGTCAGATCCACGATATCGCGGCGCAGGACCTCCTGCGGAAATCCGCAGCGGCGGAACATGGCCCGCAGGGAAATCAGATCGTTATGCAGCGCGTTCCCGGCGAAGCATCCGCCTTTGGTCAAAAACGCATAAATCTGCTCCGCCGCCTCCTGCTCGGGAATGCCGTTCTGCCGCAAAAACGCGTCCGTCAGATGCGTGAGCTCCGCCACATAGCGCGAAAGCTTCGGCTTTTGCCGCACATAGAGAGACAGCGTCTCCTCTTCCACAGTGCCGTCCGGCAAGAGGACAAGCCGCCGCCCGGCGAACTGGATCGGCCGCTCGTAATTCATCTCCATATCGAATACCGTCACCGGGAAACAGCGTCGGTACTCCGCCATCGCCGCCTCTTTCGTCACCGGATGCGGAATAAACCGGTCAGGAAGAAAACGGGTTGGATTCGCCGAATGAAACTCTTTCAAATGGGCATAAAGTTTTTCCGTCTTTTCATCGGAACGGAAAACCAGCGCGTGGGCCCAATCCTCGGGAGACTGTTTTGACGCCAGCGCCACAAAGACCGCCGCCCCCACACGGGGGAGCCGGACCTTGCCGCAGACCACGGCTACGGTGGACGCCGTCAACTCGCCAAACTCCGTCTCGTAAGCGCGCTTTTCCGTATGGAACCGCGCCGGCGTCCCGGACGCGCGAGACAAGAACGCCTCCGATTTCAGCAGATATCGCAAGAGATGCGTATAGAGCCGAAACAACTGCTTCGGCAACGGAAACAAGGCCCGTCCCGCAAAGACCAGCGCCGGCTCCGAAAGCGCCGCCGCCCGTCCGCGCAACTCCCCCATACGCACCCTCCTTTTTACATGATTTGTCGAATTCCTTTCATAGTTTATCAGATATGCGATGATTTTTCCACTTTCCGAAAAATCCTTTAGGAAACGCTGCACAGACCTGTACTTTTCAAAAACGCAGGAATAATGTATACATTTCCTTTCAGCATGGACAAATGGACACCCTCGTGCTATACTGCCCTTGAGAAATAACTCAAACGGCAATGAAGCCTTGCGGCGCCGGAGCGATTTTCGTTCCGGCGCTGCGAGGCTTTTTGTGCTTTTTTAATCTCAGTTAGAATTACATTCTTACTGAGATTTATGGGACGGCATTTGCGCCAAAGGCGCAAATGCAGCCTGCGAAGCAGGCGCATCTCAGTTCAAAATTTTAATTCACTTGAAATTTTGGCCTGAGATCGAGTATCAAGGGGGGATTATTATGTGCAGAATAGGGGCCATCAAGAGCAAGGATCCCGTGCAGCCGTCGATGGCTCTGCGTCTCATGCTGCCGCAGCAGGAGGGGCACGACAATTCGGGATTCGCGATGGTGATGCAGGACCTTTACGGAGTATTCGGACTGTATAAGGACAAGCCTCTCTTGTCCATGGCCTGTACGCAGCAGGGCGGACATCTCGTCGAGGAATATATGGACGCCCACCGCTTCGTGAAGATGTCCGAGTGGCTGCCCGTACCGGACAAGCGTAAGGGGCTGAACATCCAGACGATGCCCTATTACATCTTCCGTACCTACGATTACCCGGAGCACGTGACGGATCCGGACGAGCGGGAGGCGCTTCTCCTCGATACGCGTCTCGCGCTGCGCCAGATGCTGACGGAGACGGGACAGGGCTATATCTATTCGTTCTGGCCGGACGTGCTGACGCTGAAAGAGGTCGGCGACCCCATGGACATCGCCACCTATTTCCATCTTTGGGACGACAACGGCTGCCTCGTCGCGAAGAATATCATCGTGCAGAGCCGCCAGAATACGAATTACGAGATCATCCGCTACGCGGCGCACCCGTTCTTCCTGCAAGGCTACACGCTCTGCGCCAACGGCGAAAACACCTTCTACACGAAGAACAAGGAATTCCAGAGTTCTCTCTTCCGCGGCTATATCGGCTTCGAGTCGGATTCGCAGACGTTCCTCTACACGCTCCATTACGTGCTGCATGAACTGAAATGGCCGATCCCGTATTACAAGCATGTAATCACGCCGCTGCCTTTCTCGGAGATCGAGCATCGCGAGGACAAAGACGTGTTGCTCTCCATCCGTCAATCGCTGGCGCATCTGGAAATCAACGGGCCGAATACGATCATCGCAGGGCTGCCCGACGGGCGCATGATGACCTGCTGCGACTCGAAGAAGCTGCGCCCGGTAGTGGTAGGCGGCGACGAAAACACCGTCGCGATCGCGTCCGAGGTATGCGGCATCAACGAGATTCTGCCGGACCGCGACACGTCGAAGGACATCTACCCGGATGAGCGGGAGATCGTTGTGATCGACAACGACCTGGAGGTGAAGAGATGGAAACAGTAAAGGTGCAAGACGTCGCGGTGGACGATCTGCCGTGGACAATCGAATACCATTCAGAGCGCTGCACGCTTTGCGGAAGCTGTCTCGCAAGCTGCACCTTCGGCGCGATCAAACCCGTGGTGCGGCGCCAGTCCGTGACGGTGTCCGAGGGCAACCAGCCGAAGCCGGCGCATCGCCAGATCGCGAGAACGATCATCGAGCAGGTGGCGAGCTTTGCAAACGCCTGCCGGGGCTGCGGCATGTGCGAGCGCGTCTGCCCGAACCATGCCATCCGCCCCGTGCGGAACCCGGACAACCGCCGCACGCTCCTTTCCCGCGACAGCGGGCCCATCAAGCGCGGCGGACGCACGAACCTGAACGCGCAGCGCACGCTGGACAAGATCATCGTCGGGCGCATTTCCCAGATGACTGACCCGTCGCTGGACGCCCAGCGTCATACCTTCGATATGCGCGCGCCGCTGGGACGTGTGCTTTCGGCGCGGGAACTGCCATTCTCGATGACGGACGGGCATATCACGATGACCCATAAAGCGCCGCCCGTGCGCTGGATCTATCCATTGATTTTCTCCGACATGTCCATCGGCGCGCTCTCGACCCGCGCATGGGAAGCCGTGGCGATGGCGACGGCTTATCTCAACGAGCGCTGCAACATTCCGATCCGCATGAGCTCCGGCGAGGGCGGTATGCCCGTGAAGCTTCTGGAATCGGAGCACCTGAAATATTTCATCATCCAGATCGCCTCCGGCCATTTCGGCTGGAACCGTATCGTGAAAGCGCTGCCGCGCATGAAGGTCGACCCCGCCGCTATATTGATCAAGATCGGTCAAGGCGCGAAACCGGGCGACGGCGGACTTTTACAGGCGGAGAAAGTCGCGCCCCACGTGCAAGCCATCCGCGGCGTGCCAAAGGCGACGCTTTCCTCGCCGCCGAACCATCAGGGTCTTTATTCCATCGAGGAATCCGTGCAGAAGATGCACCTTTCGCTGAACGCGGCCTTCGGCTTCCGCGTACCGGTAGCCATCAAGTGCGCGGCGTCCTCGACCTCGGTTTCCGTTTACAACAATCTGCTGCGCGATCCGTACAAGATTTGCGGCGGCTTCTTCCTCGACGGCATACAGGGCGGCACCGGCGCGGCGAACGAGATTTCTCTCGACCATACTGGGCACCCGGTGGTCTCGAAGATTCGCGACTGCTATCTTGCGGCGGTGAAGCAGGGGCTCCAGGGGCAGATCCCGCTTTACGGCGGAGGCGGCATAGGATTGACCGGCAACGCCGCAGCCGACGCCTTTAAGATGATCTGCCTCGGCGCGAACGGCGTTTTTTGCGGCAAGATATTGATCCAGCTTCTCGGCTGCGTGGGCAACGAGCACGGGCGCTGCAATTCTTGCAATACGGGCAAATGCCCGACGGGAATCTGCACGCAGAACCCGCGTCTCGTCAAACGGCTCGACGTGGATCGGGGCGCGCAGAAGATCGTGGATTATGTGCTGGCTTTCGACGCGGAGCTGAAAAAGCTGATGGCGCCGATCGGCAACTCGTCGCTGCCGGTGGGCCGGAGCGACGCGCTGGTTTCGACGGACAAGGCGATCGCGGACAAGCTGGGGATACAGTACGTTTGCTAGGGAGGAAGCATTATGTTCAAGATAGATACCCTCGTCGACCATCAACGTATGTCCACGCAGGATCTTTTGCTGGCGATTGAAGCGGCGGTGCAGGGCGGCGAGACGGAGTTCGAGATTGCCGCGTCGGGCCAGCATGACATCGGCGGGCCACTTTGGCACCCGGAGGGGAAGACGCTGACGTTTCATGTGACAAACCCCGGTCAGCGCCTCGGCTGCATGTGCCTCGACAATACGGAGATCGTCGTGGACGGTCCCGCCTCCGCCGACGTGGGCTGGCTGAACGCGGGCGGTACGATTACCGTGCGCGGCGACGCGGGCGACACGGCAGGGCACTGCTCGGCGGGCGGAAAGATTTACATTGGCGGGCGCGGCGGCACGCGCACCGGCTCTTTGATGAAGCACGATCCGCTTTACGAGGAACCGGAACTATGGATTCTGAAGAACGTCGGCAGCTTTTCCTTTGAGTTCATGGGCGGCGGCCGGGCTATCGTCTGTGGCTGGGACAGCGAAGACTTTGCTTCGGTGCTCGGCGAACGTCCCTGCGTCGGCATGGTGGGCGGCGTTGTCTATGTGCGCGGACCGATCTCGGACGATTATCCCGAAGACATCCGCTGCCTCGCGCTGGACAAGGAGGACGTCACGTTCCTCGAAAAGGGGATGGCGGGCTTCCTTGCCGCTGTCGAAAAGCCGGAGCTGCTTTCTGAGCTTTCGGACTGGAGCCAGTGGAAAAAACTGCGCCCTCTGACATTCGAGGAAAAACAGCCGAAGCCGCTGCCCAATCTCGGCGCGTTCCGAGCGCAGGACTGGGTGCGCGGCGGCATTTTCAGCGACGTGGCGATGGACGACTTCGCAGTGCTGAATACGGTGAACCGTGGACTTTACCGTTTGCGCGTGCCAAGCTGGGACAACGCGAAATACGCCGCACCCTGCGAATTTTCCTGCCCGACGGGTATTCCGACACAGCGCCGTCTCGCGCTGCTCCGGGACGGCAAGGTGGAGGAGGCTCTGCGCCTTGTGCTCGAATACACGCCGTTCCCCGGCTCCGTCTGCGGTACCCTCTGCCCGAATCCCTGCATGGAGGGATGCACCCGCGGCACCATCGACGAGGCGATCCAGATCGGCGCGTTGGGCTTCAAGGCAGCTTATACAAATGTCGATCCGCCGAAGGAGCATACGGGCAAGACCGTCGCCGTCATCGGCGGCGGCGTGGCGGGACTTTCCGCCGCCTGGCAGCTTGCACGGAAAGGTCATACAGTTACGGTTTACGACGACGCCGAGGAAATCGGCGGCAAGCTTGCGCAGGTCATT
>JAEERZ010000065.1 GCA_016286075.1 Selenomonadaceae bacterium | reverse complement strand
AGGTGGCGGAGCGTATCAAACAGGCTATCGCCTTTGGCGATATCAGTGAGAACTCGGAATACGACGACGCGAAAAACGAGCAGGCTTTCATCGAAGGCCGTATCCAGGAATTGGAACAGAAACTTCGCAACGTCGAGGTCATCTCCGAAGAGAAAAAGCCGAAAAACGTTGTAACTATGGGCTGCAAAGTCATCCTCCGCGACATGGAATTCAATGAGGATATGGAATACACTCTCGTCGGCACTGCGGAAGCGGATCCGGAAGCCATGCGCATCTCCAATGAATCCCCGGTAGGCGCGGCAATCCTTGGCCAAAAAGTCAATAAAATTGTCGAAGTACAGGCGCCGGTGGGTACGATAAAGTACAAAATTATCAAAATCAAGGCATAAAGAGGAGAAAATACAAGTGGGAAACGGGCAGGAGAAAAAAGGACAGGCCGCGCCGCGCGTGGAAGATATCAACGAGATGATGCAGATTCGGCGCGACAAGCTGAAAACCTTTGAAGAAATGGGCGTCGCTCCTTTCGGTCATCGCTATGAAGTCACCTATCACGCGCAGGACATTCGTGACAAATTTGACGAATTGGAAGGCGAGGAAGACGGCCCGAAGGTTCGTCTCGCGGGACGTCTGATGGCGAAACGCGGTCACGGCAAAGCGAGCTTCGCCGAACTGATGGATATGTCCGGCAGGATGCAGATTTATTTCAAATACGACGTACTCGGCGAGGAAAAATACGGGCAGTTCCGCCTGTTGGATATTGGCGACATCATCGGTATCGAAGGCCGCGTCTTCAAGACCCAGCGCGGCGAAATCACCGTCATTGTCCTTGATTTTGAGCTGCTGTCCAAATCTCTTCGCCCGCTGCCGGAAAAATTCCACGGGCTGAAGGACGTGGAAATGCGCTATCGGCAACGGTATTTGGATTTAATCGTAAATCCTGAGGTGCTCGACACCTTTGTAAAACGCACGAATATCATTCGGGCGATTCGTCGCTATCTCGACGAACGGGATTTCCTTGAAGTCGAAACGCCGGTATTGTCCACCATCGCCGGCGGCGCGGCGGCCCGCCCCTTTATCACGCATCACAACGCCCTTGACATGGATATGTATCTTCGCATCGCGACGGAGCTTTCCCTGAAACGTCTCGTCGTCGGCGGAATGGAACGCGTCTATGAGCTTGGCCGCGTGTTCCGCAACGAGGGCATCGACGTCCGGCACAATCCGGAATTCACTTCCATCGAGATTTATCAGGCTTACGCCGATTACCGCGACTTGATGGACATTACCGAAGGGATTGTTCGCGAGGCGGCGAAAACAGTGCTCGGCACGGAAAAATTCACCTATCAGGATGTGGAGATCGACCTTGCCAATGTCCGCCGAATCAGCATGAACGACGCGGTAAAAGAAGCCACGGGCAAAGACTTCCTCTCGGCTGCAACCGTCGAAGAAGCAAGGGCCATGGCGGATGAGATTGGCGTACCTTACGAAGCGCGCCACGGCATTGGCGGCATTCTGAACGCAGCCTTTGAAGAAAAAGTCGAGGCATCCCTGATGCAGCCGACCTTCATCACCGGCCATCCGACGGAAATCTCGCCGCTGGCAAAACGTAATCCCGAGAATCCGATGATTACCGATCGTTTCGAGTTCTTCATTTACGGAAGGGAACTTGCAAACGGCTTTACCGAGCTCAACGACCCCATCGACCAGCGGGAACGCTTCGTCGAGCAGATGAAGCAGAGAGAAGCTGGCGACGACGAAGCCCACATGATGGATGAAGACTTCGTCACGGCGTTGGAATACGGTCTGCCTCCGACGGGCGGCCTCGGTATCGGCGTCGACCGTCTCGTCATGCTTTTGACGAACAGCCCGTCGATTCGGGACGTGCTGCTGTTCCCGACGATGAAAGTATTACCGCAAGAATAAAGTAAAACAAAACAGAATGCATGTAAAAAGGACTTCCAATCGCGGAAGTCCTTTTCTGTAAAACAAGAGAAATATACCTTAAACAGATACGTCCGTAATGTTCAACGCCATCGCTCAAACGTAAGAAAGCACTGTCGAAGGTTCAAGGCTTCGCCGGTGCTTTTTCGATTGAATGAAATTTCTGCGGTAGGAAAGTAAGAAAATCCTACTTTCCTACTTTCCTACTTCAGAAATTTTATGGAATGTTATCCATCTGTAAACAGTATCTGTTTACGAATTACTTTCCGCTTGCGCCAACACTTTCTTCAACCGTTCTTCATCCGGCGTAACCGCAAAAGTTTTCTGATGCGTAAAAATTACGAATCCCGGTTTTGCGCCCGAGGGCTTTTTCACGAAGCGGCAGGGGGTGCAGTCTACGGGGACGTTGGAGGAGCCGGAAGCTTGGCTGAAATGGGCGGCAAGCGAGGCGGCCAAAAGCAGCGTATCTTCGCTTGGTTCTCTTCCGTTCGTGCGCAGAATGACATGAGAGCCGGGGATGTCTTTTGTGTGCAGCCATAGGTCGTCTCGGGAGGCAATATGAAAGGTGAGCCTGTCGTTTTGGTTATTGTTTTTGCCGACGAGAATTTCAGTACCGTCCTCGGCACAAAATCGGAATGGCTCGGAGAGTTTTTCTCCGGGCTTTTTCTTTTGCTTTTCCCGCAGCAGTCCGGCAGAGATAAGCTCCCCGCGGATATCGGAAAGCTCCGCGAGGCCTATGCAGGACGCGAGGGAAAGGTCGACGGTCTCGAGATAACGGATGTTTTCTTTGCAAGCGGCAATTTGTTCTGCCAGAAGTTTTTCGGCGCGGCGTAGTTTCCCGTATTTTTTATAGTAGTCCTGAATATTTTGCCGAATCGTCAGCCGACGGTCGAGTGCAATTGTCAGACTGGCACCGTCTTCTGCGTAAACATCGGGAAGGGAAACTTCTTCGTCTTGGTGGTCGACAAGCTGATGTTGATAGGTGATCAAAGTGTCGGCCTTTCGACGGAATTCGTCAGCGTTTTTCGCTTCGTCGGCTTCTTCCGCGAGCTTGGTCAGTTTGTTTTGCGCGCGACGCAGTTCGTTTTTGACAAGCTTTTGGAAGCGGTCTTTATCCGGCGGGGCGTAGCTGCCAATCAAAACTTCTGCGCGGTCGAGCATGGCGCTCATGGTAGGGAAACGTTCTTCTTCCTCGTCTTTGAAAATATGCAAGGAAAACGCCGCCATGGCGGCGAGCTTCCCGTTCGCGTCATGGTACAGGACGGCGGGAGACTCCGCGTCTTGCAGAGCAGCGACTGTCTCTTTAAAGGCGGAAGCGATAGAGGCGAAATCGGCGTCGTCCAGTTCGTCGATGCGGACGTCGGGCGCAAGTCCCGCGCAAAAAGCAATTTCTTTCGCGGTGACAGGGCCGACGCCGAGGCAGACGTCGCTGACGGCTTTGATGAGTTTCATGTCGGTTCGTTGTCGGATCCGCTCGGTGAAATCGTCGGGAGAGACTTCGACGGCGTTGAGCTTTCCTCCGTCGTCAGGCGGCTGGTATTCCCCGCCGGGGAGGACGAGACGCACACGGCTATCCGAAGCGCCGACGCGGCGAAGTGCGTCGATGATGCAGCCGTCTTCGACCAAAATCAAATTCGCGTATTTTCCCGTCAGTTCGGCGGCAAGGGTTTTGGTCGCAATACGGCCGCCTGCGGCGATTACGTCCACGTCGATGAAAAGCACACGATCAAGGCTCTGCTGCCGGACGCAGGCGATTCGCCCCGTCTCCAGATGCTTTCGAAGCAGCATACAGAAGGAGGGAGGCTCCGCCGGATTTTCCAGCGGGGCCTCCAACAGGCGAAGCGATGGGTTTTGCGAACGTACGGAAATACAGAGAAGCATATTTTTTCCGGGCTGTCTCACATTAATTTGAAGCGTGGTCCGGTTCGGCTGCGTGATTTTATCCACCCGTCCGCCGGACAGTTCCTGATTCAGTTCACGGGCGAGGCGGTGCATGGAAAAGCCGTCAAGGCTCATAGAAGACGCCCTCCTTTGGCGATACGGATGATTTTTTCATTGCGGCGAAAAGCTGGCGCCCCATGTGAACGGCGTTGACGATAATCGCCGTGAGTCCGGGCAGGGAAGCCATAGCGACGAGCCACGGCGCAGGGAAAGAATATCCCATCGTGACAAGGAGACCGGAAGACGCCGGAAGAATAAGCAACGGCCCTAAGAAAGAAAACAGCGTGTTTCTTTTCACGACGGAAAGAAGATTTTGCAAAAGCGTACGGGTAGCAGGGAGCGCAGAAAGACTGCGCACAATCACCGCAGGCAGCGTCGCTGGAACAACTTTTTTTGTCTTGGACTTTCCTTCAATAATCGTTCCTTCGATAGTTTGAGGGGCGGCCGCCGCGCTTTGCCACGAGGATTCCGTCTGCTCGGCGTTTTTTTCATGCCGAGGCAGGATTGGACAGTCCGCCTGTTTCATCGGGGCGCTGTCTTCCGGAAGGTTTGCAAAAAGGGCGACGTTTTTGCCCTGCGTTTGCAGGAGCTGAATCTCGCGCATGAGGTCTTCTGCCTTGATGTCGCAGCGATAGTTTGCTATACCCAGCCGTTTTGCCAATGCTTTTGCAGTACGAGAGCCTTCTCCGATCATCAGGATGGTGGATACGCCCTGTTCTTCGAGTGCGAGAACGGCTTCAGCCGTTTCTTCGTCAAGGTCGTATTCGTAAGCGATGATGCCTTTGGCGTTTTTCCCATTGCTGACGTAAAGAATCGTCTTTCCCTTTTCGGCGAGCTGGTCGTCTTTTGTGAGAAGGTTTGCGCTGATACGGACGTCCTGAGACTCAATCCACGTTTTCTGACCGACTCGGATAGGAGCATTATTCATCAGCACTTCTACGCCTTCGCCGGGAGCCTCGTTGAAAGCTGCAATACGGCCGTACTTAGCACGGAGCCGAATAGCGTACTCGGAGATTGTCTTAGCAATAGGATGGTGCGAGCCGGATTCGGCTGCTGCCGCGAGTGACATAAGAGTGGTTACCGTAATGCCCTCAGGCACAATATCGGTGATTTGCGGCTCTCCCTTGGTAAGGATATCCGATTTGCCGAGAACAAGAGTGTCCGAGGTAGCGGCGGCTTCTATAGCGCGAAGGTTACGAAGGGATGCGCCGTTTTCTTCAAGCAGCGCGGCTCCAATCCAAAGGGGAACAGCTTCGGCCAGCGGCAAAGCGCAGGGAGCGGCGGAGAGAAGCAGGAACAGAGAGAATGCGACGGCAAAAGGAACGGATACGCCAAGCAGTACCCAAGCCACGCCGCAAAGAATGGAGAATATCAAAGAGAGGATAGCGGCATGCCCGGAAAAATGTACAAGGTCTATCGAAAGGTCATCTTCCGGCATCGGCTCGTCAAATCCGGCAGCCTTGGCCAGCAGGATGGCAGCGCGGGCACGAAGAAAGTCTCCGATCGAGGTGAAAAATGTCCACAATCCAATCAGATGAAAGTAAGAAGGGAATTCTTCACCGAGGGAGCTGAAGGAAAGCAGCGCGCTCATGGTGCTCGCATAAAACGGGCTCAGCAAAAAGAAGCCCGCCGTCCAATCGAGAACGCGAGGCAGAATGCCGATGATAAAAGCTGAAAGGGTAGCAAATGCGAACAGGGTGTCCGTACCGGGCAACCGCCGACGCAAATCAACGAAGCCGCGCAAATAAATCGGATAATGAATGCACATCAGCAAAAAAGCGGAACAGCATTCGATGAGTCCGATATTTGGTTCGAGTATGGCAAGGCATTCCGTCCAGTCGGGAGCGGAAAAGCGGGACCAATCCACGAGGGACGGCAGCGCGGCGCTGCCGAATAGTATAACAAGGATAGGAATGGAAAGCAGCAGGCGAATCAACGCCTTTTTATAGCAAGGACTCCACATGCAAGGTACTCCTTTTTTTCTTTTCCATATAATTATGGACGTGGATTCATTTATTGTCAATTCGACGTCAATGTCAAATTTCCCTGCCGAATGATATTTTCACAGGTAGACAAAGATGATATAATAAATTGGTTTAAAAGTCGGCGATGGTCGACGACGACGCGCAAAGATGCGGAGCGGGAGTGTTTTCTGTATGGTCAGTGTGGAAGCGAACGCCAAGATCAATTTAACGTTGGATATTTTAGGCGTACGTTCCGACGGATATCATGAAGTCGAGATGGTCATGCAGTCGGTTGGGCTTTTTGATACGATTCGTCTTGAAAAGCAACCGGAAGGGATTTCACTTCGGCTCGACGCGGCGGAACTGCCAGCGGATGAAACGAATCTGGCATGGAAAGCGGCTCGTATTTTTTTAGATGTATACAAAATACAGAGCGGCGTTTCCATTGCTGTAGAAAAGCGGATTCCCATCGCGGCAGGACTGGCGGGAGGCTCGACCGACGCGGCCGGCGTTCTGATTGGAATGAATCGGCTTTTTGAAACGAGGCTTTCGGCAAATGCGCTTTGCGAACTCGGCCAAAAGATCGGGTCGGATGTGCCTTTTTGCATAGAAGGCGGAACTATGCTGGCGACGGGCCGGGGCGAGATACTGCGTCGATTGCCTGATTTTCCTGCCGTTTCCGTGGTATTGGCTAAGCCGCCTGTTTCGGTTTCGACGGCTTGGGCATATAAAACTTTCGACCGTATCGGATCTGCGCATCATCCCGATACGAAAGCGATGCTCGCGGCGCTTTCCGAGAAAAACCAAGAAAAAGTCGCGCATGGCCTCGTCAACGTACTGGAAGAAGTGACGATACGGGAGCATCCGATTATCGCTACCTATAAACGTATACTGACGGATAACGGAGCGCTGGCAAGCCTGATGTCCGGCAGCGGGCCGACAGTATTCGGACTGGCCGAATCACGGGAAAACGCGGAAAAGGCGGCGCAAGCACTGTCGCGAGCATATCCTGACGCGGCGGTTTTTGTAGCTCCGACGACAGGCAAAAATTTAATTTAAATATTTGATTCAACAAAAGTTTTATTAAGAAGGACGGATGAAAGTATGGAACAAAGAAGACTGGAGCCTATTCGGCTGGACAGCTACCAGCCGCTTCGCGAGGTGGTTTGCGAGACGCTGCGGGACGCAGTGCGGCGCGGCGTATTGAAGCCGGGCGAGCGCCTGATGGAAATTCAGTTAGCGGAGGAACTTGGCGTCAGCCGTACCCCGGTGCGCGAAGCAATCCGCAAGCTGGAAATGGAAGGCTATGTGATTATGATGCCGCGTCGCGGGACATATATTGCCGACCTTTCCATCCGCGATATCAACGAGGTCTTTGAGATTCGAACTTCTTTGGAGTCTTTGGCCAGTGCGCTGGCGGCGGACCGCATCACGGAGGACGAACTGGAAAAGCTGCAACGGCTTTTAGTGCAAATCGGTACGCATATCAAGAGCGGAGACATGGAGAGCATCGTTCGGACCGATACGGAATTTCATGATCTTTTATATCAGGCAAGCCGCAATACGCGTCTTGTGGGCATTATCTCGAATCTTCGGGAACAGCTTACGCGCTTCCGCACGACGTCCATGTCTTTCCCGGGACGTCTGAAGGCGACGTTGGAAGAGCACCGCAAGATTGTCGAGGCGATTGCCCAAGGAGACGAAAAGGCGGCGCGCAAAGCTGCGGAACATCATATGGAAAAAGCCGAGCAGACGTTGCTTGCAAGCATGAAAGAAAGAGAAAAAAAATCTTAAATCGTTTGAGGAGATTGGGAAATGTCTGAATTGGTCACGATTATTTTGGCGGCGGGCAAAGGAACTCGCATGAAATCCGCCCATCCGAAGGTATTGCATCAGGTATGCGGTAAAGCGATGGTTCGCCACGTTCTGGATGCAGCCGAGGCGGCGGGCTCAAAACGTAATATTATCGTCGTAGGATTCGGTGCGGACGAAGTTCGCGCAGAACTTGGGAATGCGGCGGAGGTCGTCGTACAGGCAGAGCAGCTTGGCACGGGACACGCGGTACTCCAAGCGGAGCCTCTGCTTCAGGATGCGCATGGTACAGTCATGGTGCTGTGCGGAGATACGCCGCTTTTGACCGGCGCGCTGGTGAAAAAATTGTATGAGGAGCATGCGAAAGCGGGAGCGAAAGCTACCGTGCTGACGGCGGTCATGCCGGACGCGACGGGCTACGGTCGTGTGATTCGGACTGCTGCGGGAAACGTGGAGAAGATTGTCGAGCATAAAGACGCCACGGAAGAAGAACGCGCCGTACGAGAGGTCAATTCCGGTATTTACTGCTTTGAAAAAGACGCGCTTTTCTCCGCGCTGAAAAATGTCGGATGCGACAATGCGCAGGGAGAATATTATCTGCCCGATGTGCTTTCTATTCTGCGGGAACGCGGGGAAAAAATCTGGGCCGTAGCGGCGGATGACTACGAAGAGACGCTGGGCGTCAATTCCCGTATGCATCTCGCGCAGGCGGAAAAAATCCTGCGTCGCCGCAAGAATTTGGAATTGATGGAAAGCGGCGTTACGTTGATGGATCCGGAGTCCACTTTTGTTGACGCCGACGTCGTCGTCGGGCGCGATACGGTAATCTATCCGTTCACATGGCTGGAAGGCAAAACGGCAGTGGGAGAGGCCTGCACCCTTGGGCCTTCGAGCCGTTTCACGGATACGAAAATCGGGAACGGGGTGACTGCACATTTCGTTTACGCCCATGAATGCGAAATCGAGAGCGGCGCGACGATGGGACCGTTTGTCCATATCCGTCCGGATTCCCACATCTCGAAGGACGTAAAAATCGGCAATTTCGTCGAAGTCAAAAATTCCAATATCGGAGAAGGCTCAAAGCTTCCGCATCTGCAATATATCGGCGACTGCGATATGGGAGCCGGCGTCAACATGGGATGCGGTACGATTACCGTCAATTACGACGGAAAGCAAAAATTCCGCACGAAAATCGGGGACAACGCTTTCGTCGGCTGCAATTCAAATCTTGTCGCGCCAGTGGCTGTGGGCGACGGCGCATACGTAGCGGCTGGATCCACGATTACGAAAGACGTGCCGGCAGACGAGCTGGCGGTGGCCCGCGCCCGGCAAAAAAATATTCCGAATTGGCCGGACAAAAGAAAATAAATAAGACTGGACAAATTTTCGGGCTGATTTATAATTGATAATGTAGCAAAAATGTCTACGACAATTTAACGCGATTATACGGAAACGGTTTTATTGTTTCCTTATAAATGGGGGACGAATCATGGCACCACAATATGGAAATCTTTGCATTCTGTCGGGCACGGCGAACCCGAAGCTGGCTCAGGATATCGCAGATCATCTCGGCGTGCCGCTTTGCGACGCGCTGGTCAGCCGCTTCAACAACGGCGAGACGCAGGTTATGATAAACGAAAGCGTGCGGGGACGCGACGTCTATATCATCCAGCCGACTTCGCAGCCGGTCAACGACAGTCTGATCGAGCTCTTGATCATGATTGACGCCTGCAAGCGCGCGTCCGTGCACAGCGTCACGGCGGTGGTGCCATACTACGCGTATGCGCGGCAGGATCGTAAGACGCGCGGGCGCGAGCCGATTTCCGCGAAGCTCGTGGCAAACCTGATAGAGACTGCAGGCGCGAACCGCGTCGTTACCGTCGATTTGCATGCGGGACAGATTCAAGGCTTTTTCGATATCCCCGTCGACCATCTGGCGGCGGCTCCGGTGCTTGCCGAATATTTTCAGCAGAACCACGCCTTTGATAACGCCGTTGTCGTCTCGCCCGACCTTGGCGGCGTAACGCGGGCACGAGTATTGGCCGACCGGCTGCAGACGCCCATTGCGATTATTGAGAAACGCCGTCCAGAGCC
>JAEERZ010000064.1 GCA_016286075.1 Selenomonadaceae bacterium | reverse complement strand
CGTATCCGCTCCTCATTCCTCACTCCTCACTCCTAACTCCTCACTTTTACAAAGGGGTATGGCGTTATGACGGAAAAACAGAAAATCATGGTGGTGCGGATCTTCGCGGCGGCGATTCTGCTCGTCGCGCTGGAATTCGCTTCTGTCGAGGGATGGATTCTTGGCGCGCTCTATGTCGTACCGTATCTCGTCATCGGGTACGACATTCTGCGGAAGGCGGCGCTGGGCGTCAGCCACGGGGAGTTTTTCGACGAGAGCTTCCTGATGGCGATCGCGACGCTGGGCGCGATGGTGCTCGGCGAGTATCGCGAGGGAGCGGCGGTCATGCTGTTCTATCAGATCGGCGAGCTGTTCCAGAGCTACGCTGTGGGCAAGAGCCGCGGCAACATCTCGGCGCTGATGGATATTCGCCCCGACTATGCGAATATCGAGGGGGAGAACGGGCAGTTGGAGCGCGTCGATCCCGACGATGTGGAAGTCGGTACGATCATCGTGGTCCAGCCGGGCGAAAGAATCCCCATCGACGGCAAGATCGTCGACGGTACGACGACGTTGGATACGAAAGCGCTGACCGGCGAGAGCCTGCCGCGGGAGGCGGGCGTCGGCGACGAGGCGCTCTCGGGCTGCATCAATCTCTCCGGCGTCATCCGCATCGAGACGACGAAGGAAGCCGACGAGTCCACGGCGGCGAAAATCCTCGAACTGGTGGAGAATTCCAGCATGAAGAAGTCCCGTTCGGAGAACTTCATCACGCGCTTTGCCAAGGTCTACACGCCTTTCGTCTGCGCCTTTGCCGTAGTGCTGGCGGTGGCGGTGCCGCTGGTCCGCATGGGCCTGATGGGGCTTTCGCCGGATTGGGCGGTCTGGATTGAGCGCGCGTTTATCCTGCTGGTCATCAGCTGCCCCTGCGCGCTGGTCATTTCCGTGCCGCTGTCGTTCTTCGCGGGCATCGGCAGCGCGTCGGCCAACGGCGTGCTTGTCAAAGGTTCGAGCTATTTAGAACTTCTGGCGAACGCCGAGACGGTGGTTTTCGACAAGACCGGCACGCTGACGAAGGGCGTGTTTGACGTCTCGGCGATTCACCCCGACGTCATCGAGAAAATGGAGCTGCTGCATCTGACCGCGCACGTGGAGCGGTATTCGACCCATCCGATTGCGAACTCGCTGCGCGCCGCGTATCCGGACGAGGCGGACGACTGCACGGTGGAGAACGTCGAAGAGATTGCGGGGCAGGGCATTCGCGCCCTGATCAACGGCAAAACGGTCTGCGTCGGCAACGAGAAGCTGATGGACGCCGTCGGCGCGGACTGGCATCCCTGCGAGAAGACGGGCACGATCATCCATGTGGCCATCGACGGGCAGTACGTCGGTCACGTGGTCATTTCCGACGTGGTGAAGGCGACCTCCAAGAGAGCCATCACGCTGCTGCATGAGGCGGGCGTCAAGAAGACGGTGATGCTGACAGGCGACGCGAAACCCGTAGCCGACGCGGTGGCGGAGGACCTGGGTCTCGACATGGTCTACAGCGAGCTTTTGCCCGCGGACAAGGTGGAAAAAGTCGAGGAACTGCTTTCGCAGAAGAAGGAAGGCGACGGCATGTTGGCCTTCGTCGGCGACGGCATCAACGACGCGCCGGTATTGGCCCGCGCCGACATCGGCGTCGCGATGGGCGCCATGGGTTCCGACGCGGCCATCGAGGCGGCGGACGTGGTGCTGATGTATGACGACCCGCAGCAGATTTCGCTGGCGATGCGGATTGCGCGAAAGACCATGAGCATTGTCAAGCAGAACATCGTGATGGCCCTCGGCGTCAAGGCGGCCTGCCTGATTCTCGGCGCTGTCGGTCTTGCGACGATGTGGATGGCGATTTTCGCCGACGTCGGCGTCATGGTGCTGGCTGTGCTGAACGCGCTGCGCGCCCTTTCCGTGGACAAGGGCGGCGTCGTGCTGATGGAAGCCCCGAAGCCCGTCACGGCATAAACCGTCCAAATATCCTCTTGCCCGGAAACAAAAACTAAAGTATAGTAATATAAAGAGGGAGAAAAAACTCCCCGCAGAAAGTGTGAGCAATGAGAGATGGGGCGCAGGGCGTCACGGCGACCCCAAGCTGAACGGAATTGGAACAATCGAACACCGGGCAACCACGGGAGGGGAACGTCATGAAACGATGGGCGATGTTTTTGACGCTGGCGCTGTGTCTTTTTTGCATGATGGCGTTAACAGGCTGCGGAGGGAAGCAGGACAATAAGGTCGGCGGGAACCCGGACCAGATTGTCGCTATGCTCTTGCCGGAGTCTTCGGAAATCTGGCATCGAAGCGGTCTCGCATTGCAGGAAACTTTGGAAAAGAACGGTTTTCGCAATGATCTGCGCTTTGCGAGGACGGCGGAGGAACAAACGGAACAGTTCCGAGAGGCCGTCAGCCAGAAGCCGCTTGCGATTATCATCGGCGCGGTGGACGGCGACGCGATGAAGGATGCGCTGGCGGAGGCTGCGAATCAGGGCGTTCCTGTCATCGCCTACGATCGTCTGATCATGAATTCCCCGCACGTCTCTTACTTCGTCGGCTACGACGCGAAGGAAATCGGACGTTCGCAGGCTCGTTCCATCGAGCGGACGCTTCGGCTGATGGAAAAGCCCGGCTCGGACAATATTGAGATTTTCGCGGGAGACCCGAAGGACAACAACTCGCATCTCTTTTACGAGGGCGCGATGGAAATCCTGCAGCCGTACCTCGACAGGAAGCGGCTGGTGATTCCCTCCGCCGAGGAAAGCTTTGAAAAAGCGGCGACGAACGATTGGAGCGCGGAAAATGCGAAGGCGCGCATGAGTCGTATCCTGCAGCTCACTTATGCAAATGACAGGCCGCTGAGCGCGGTGCTTTCCCCGAACGACACACTGGCCGGGGGAATCCGTGAGGCGCTGGATTTGTACTATAAGGGTCAATGGCCGTTCATCACGGGCCTCGACGCCGATCCGGAGGCCGTGCGCGCCATTGCCGCCGACCGGCAGGGCATGACCATCGACAAGCCGCCCTCTCTCCCGGTCAAGGAGTGTCTGCGTCTCGTTCAGGATATCGCAACGGGACAGTCCGTTCCCACGCCGAGCAAGCTGAATAACGGCATGCGGGACGTCCCCGCGGTTCTCTGCAAACCTGCCGTAATCTACAAGCACAATCTCGAAAGCGTCCACTGGGCGCAGTGATCAAAGACAAACAAAAACCTCTGGCGAAATTTTCGCCAGAGGTTTTTTGCTTGCAATATCAATATATCGGCGTGCTCTTCAGTACGAAAATGTCGTGTTCTTCCAGTTCGTCGCGCACCCAGTCGAAATGGGCGTTGATTTCGTCGTAGAACTGGCGGCGGAAGTCGATATCCTCGAAAATGTACGGGATGCTGTATTCCGCCGTTTCGTCGTTTTCGTCGAAGTCCTCGATCTCGAAATAGTTTTCGTGGATGCGGCGCAGCCATTCCTGATAGCGCTCGTTGATATCGTCGGACTGGATGCCCTTGAAGCTCTTCATGATTTTCTTCTGCTGCTCCTCGGACAGCCCGGTGACTTCCTCGCCGCTGACCTTTTGCAGGATGCGGAAGATTTCCTCGGCAGCCTCCATGAACTCGTCCCAGTTCTTGCGCCCGTCGGTGAAACGCTCGCCGCTCTTCCACCAGAGATAGGGCATATCGGGGCAATGGACGGCGGCGGCGTGGCCGAGAGGCATGACCTCGTCGAGAACCTTGCTGACGAAGGCCGACGCGCCGAGGATGTCGTCCAGCACCTTCTCGACGACGGAGCCGGAGGTCACGAAAATCAAGTCCTGCACTTTGTTGACGATGTTGTTGATGCCGGCGAACTCCTGATGCGCCCAGGTGTCGGCGAAGACGTGGAGGCCGACGCCGAGCCGGAAAGCGAAGTTCGTATTGTCCAGCGTCGTTTCTTCGAGCCGCGCGGCGAGCTTATGGGAGAGCTCGCTGTTCTTCTTGCAGATCAGCTGCTCCTCCTGCGTGTCGCCTTCGAGGCCCGGCAGGAAATGGAACGGGATCCAGATTTCACGGTTGCCCTTGCCGCTGACGTTGCCCCAGATGTTCTGGCAGGAGTAGCGGACGTGGACGCCCTCGGCGATGTTCTTCTTTTCTTCCTCGTCGGAAAAAGGCGTCGAGTCGAAATTGTCGTCGACGAGCTGGGAAACGTGGGCGATCAGGTTCGCGTTCGCGCTGCCGAATTTCGCCCAGCGGGCGAGCACGTAAATCGTGCCGTAGTGAAAATCGATATCCATAGCGCACCTCTGTCAAAAAAATATCTTAAAATATTATAGTATAAAGCGGCAATCCGCGCAAAATTTTTTGCGGGTTCAATTCTCAGCTTCTATTCCACCTGTCTTCCCGCGCCGGGGCCGTCGTTCGCCACCGGGACCTTCGCTTCGGCATGCGCAGGGAACCGCGAGCTTTGCTCGCGTGTGAGTCGCTTATGCCGAAGCCGTTGTGGGCTTTCGCATTATTCCACCTGCCGGCCCGCGCCGGGGCCGTCGTTCGCCACCGGGACCTTCGCTTCGGCAAAGGTCTTCATATCGTTCAGCATGTGGAGCGCGGCGTCCACCAGCTTCAGGCCGAGACAGGCGACGGCGCCGCCGGGGACTTTCATGTCGAGGGTGAGCAGCGCGGGCTGCACATGCAGGACGTAAGGGGAGAGGGCGGGGCAAAGGGCTTCCGCATAGCGCGCGACAATTTCCGTCGACTCGTCGTCGAGGACGATCAGCGAGTTGTTATGCGCGCCCGCGATCATCGCGCCGAGCAGCGCGGCGGCGTCAGCCTGCAAGGACTTCGGGACGTGGGAAAGGAAGTCCTGCGGCTCGAAGCGGAGCGAGCCGTCCTCGTTCAGGAGCGCCTCGCGCATTTGTTTCGCTTTCGTGCCGAAAGGGTCGTTCTTGTCCGATTCCGTCAGCGCCAACGCCAAGAGCGATGACGAGAACGTGATATCCTCCGCCGTCTCGCGCCCGAAATCAAAGGCGTCTGTCAGCGGACGGTCGGGGCGCAGGCGCGCGGCTTTGACCTCGGCGTCGGCGTGGTTTGCGAAGGCCGCCGTGAGCTGGTGCTGGGCGTCGCTCATCTCGCCGTTTTCAAAAACGAGCAGCGTTCGCTCCAGATCGACGGGGGGCCGCTCCTCGTCCAGGATTCCTGCCAGCTCTACCGCGATTTCCTCCAAGTAGCCGAGGCAGTAAATCGGCTTCGCGAGGTTGTCTACCCGGAGACGGCAGGCCTCCATGGCGGAACGGGAAAGGCTCGGAAAGGTGTCGAGATAGAAATCGAAAGTCTTGTTCGTCAGCGGCACGGCCTTCGGCGGCATCGTTTCGTGCTCGAAGAAATCGTCTTTCGCGTCCAGATGCAGATAGCCGAAAGAGGTGATGGCCGCGTCCAGCAGATTCACCGCGATGGAGGAGCCGGTGGCTTCGCCGAGGCGGAATTTCATATCCATGTACGGGCGCAGGCCGAGCTTTTTCAGCATGGCGCGATGGGCGGGCTCCGCCGCCAAATGGGAGCCCATCAGGTAATGGGGCACCAGCGGGCAAATCGCCTGGGCAATCAGTGCCGCCGCTCCGGTGTTGAAGCCGTCCAGCACCACGAAGCCGCGATGCGCCGCCGCGCCGAGGATGATGCCGGCGATGCAGCCGATCTCAAAGCCGCCGACCTTCGAGAGGATATCGATGCCGTCCGACGGGTCGGGGCGATTGACTTCCAAAGCCTGCCGCACGACTTCAATCTTTATTTTCAGCCGTTCGTCGGAAATGTTCGTGCCTCGTCCGGTGGCCTGCTCCGGCGTGAGCCCGCAGACCGCCGCGACGACGCAGGCCGAAGAGGTCGTATTGGCGATGCCCATTTCTCCGGGCAGGAAACAGCGGCAGCCGTCTTCCACGCATTTTTCCACCAGTTCTATGCCCGTTTCGAGGGCGCGAACCGCTTCCTCGCGGGTCATTGCCGGGCCCTTCGCGCAGTTTTTCGTGCCGAGAGCGATTTTTCGCTGAATCAGCCCCGGAATCCATTCGGTGTCCGCGGCGATGCCGAGATCGGCGACCAGCAGCTCCGCGCCGGAAAAATTGGACAGCGCGTTTGCGGTGGTGCCGCGGGAGATGAGATAATTCGCGGTCATCTGCACCGTCGTCGAGGGCGGGTAGGCGCTGACGTTCATTTCCGCCACGCCGTGGTCGCCGCAGCAGACGATGGTGCATTTTTTCGGCAGGTCCGGGTCGTCGTCCCCCGTGATGGCGGCGTATTTTTCCAAGAGCTCCCCTAAAGCGCCCAGCGGCTGGTCCGCGCCGAGCAGTTCCTGGAGCCGTTTTTTGACGGCCGCGCCCGCCGCTTCGTCCGGCGGCTGGATTTTTGCGATTGTATCTTCCAACAGAGACATGAAAGGGCCTCCTTAAATTGTTCCGTGAGTTTATTCTATATATTATAGCAGATTTTTTTCGTTCCCGCGCGCATCTTGACCGCGGCCTGTCTTCGGGCTAAGATGGAAGCAAAGGAGGGGAAGCCATTGACGGAGGAACGCGTCGAGCAGGTATTCGGCCCTGTATATTTTCGGAAATTCGTATGCGACGGCAAGGCTTGCGGCAGCCTGTGCTGCGGCGGCTGGCATATTCCCGTCGACCCGCTGGCCCGAAAACGGTTTGAGTCGCTTTCGGACCCGGCTCGCGACGATATATTCGGCAAGCTTTCGGAAAAGGAATCGGGCTGGGAAATGCGCCACGGGGAAGAGGGGAATTGCGCGTTTCTCGACGGAGACGGGCTTTGCAGCCTGCAAAAGGAACACGGCGAGGAATTACTGCCCGACGTCTGCTATTCTTTTCCCCGCGTCACATACCGGTTTTCGGGTTTCGCAGAGCGCGCCCTGTCGGTGTCCTGCCCTGTGGCCGCGCTTATCGTTTTGCCCCCGTCGGAGCCGTTGCCTATAGAGATGCGGGAGGAGCCTGCGCTGCGTTCCTCCGCCGCGGTTCGCCCGCCGATGGAAGCGCTGCGTTGGGAATCGGCTCTGCCGTCGATCCAGCTTCGCGCCGTTTCGTTCCTGCAGGATCGGGAGCTTACCCTGTGGCAAAGATTATTGCGGCTGGGGAGATTTCTCGCGTCGTTGGAGGCGCGCTGCGGAAAAGAGCCGCCGGACGAGGAGGCGCTTCGGCTTTGCGCTTTGGAAGCGGAGTCCGGCGAAAAATCGGCTCCCCGCGCCGAGGCAATGCCCCGGCTCCGATACATGGCGGCGCTGACGGCCGCGCTGTACGAAGCGGAGTATCCCGCCGACCGTTTGGAGGCGCTGGCCTGCCAAGTTGCAGTCGTTGAGGCGGAAGCGGAGAAAGAGATTCACAAGCGGTACGGGCATATTCTGGAAAATCTGGCGGTCAACGAATTTTTCCTGCGGCTCTATCCGTTTGCCTGCGGCGGTGGGCTGTTGGCAAATTTCAAATTGTTCGCCCTGCGTTTCCGTCTGGCGGAATTCTCCCTGCTCCTGTCCGCGACGGCGGAAAACGCGGTGCCGGATGAGGAGACCGTGCTTGCGATGCTCGGCCGCGTCATGGAACGGCTCGACCACAGCCGCGCCGCAGACGATTTCCTGCGGGAATGCGTCGCCTCGGATATGCGGGGCCTCTCTGCCGAACGGGTCATTTCGCTGTTGTAAGGAATTTACTACCTGATTTTGCGGAGAAATTTCAACTTTTTTTGCAAAAAACCGTGAAAAAACGGCAAAAAAGGCTTTACAAGAGAGATTCTCCTGTGCTATATTTGAATAAATCATATGTTCGGAAGGAGAAGATGGAATGTCGAGAAAGAATAAAACCTCCACGGAGCGCTGCGCAGAAATCTACAAGTACATCAGGGACTTTCTGATGAAGAGGGGATTCCCGCCGTCCGTCCGGGAGATCGGCACGGCTGTCGGCCTCAGCTCCAGTTCCACGGTGCATTCGTACCTGCACATGCTGGAGGACGAAGGGAAAATCCATCGCGACCCGACGAAGCCCCGCGCCATTGAGTTAGTGGGCGAGAAGCCGTGGGAGCACATGCTGCGCGTGCCGCTGGTCGGCAACGTGGCGGCGGGCGTGCCCATCACCGCCGAGGAAAACGTCGAGGAGGTCTTCAATGTTCCGTCTTCGCTGCTCGGCACGCAGGACGACACCTTCATGTTGCGCGTACAGGGCGAGAGCATGATAAAGGCCGGTATTTACGACGGGGATCTCATCTTCGTCAAGGAGCAGTCCACGGCGAAAAACGGGGAGATTGTCGTCGCTCTCGTGGAGAACGAGGAAGCTACCGTCAAGCGCATCTATTTTGAGAAGGACCGCGTCAAGCTCCAGCCGGAGAACGATACGATGGAGCCGTTCTATGAGACGAACGTGCTCGTGCTCGGCAAGGTCATCGGCGTCTATCGGCAGATGTAATAGATCAATCAAAGGGACTGTGATGAGCAGTCCCTTTTTTCTTGGAGGAATCCGGATGAAACGATATTATTTTCTCTTCCTTTCCGCTCTGCTGGCTGTGTTATGCCTGTTGGGCGGCTGCGGGGCGTCGCCGCAGAGAACGGCGGCGGAAGGTGCGCCCGAATTCGTAAAGGCGATGACGCCGGAGGAACGGGCGGACGCGATTCTTGCCCGCATGACGCCCGCTGAGAAAATCGGGCAGCTGTTGATGATCGGCGTCCACGGCACGGAGCTGAACGCCGACAGCCGCTTTATGCTGTCCGAGTATGCCGTCGGCGGCGTCATCCTTTTTGACCGCAATCTCGAAACGGCGGAGGGCGTGCGCCGTTTCACGAAGGAATTGCAGGAGGCGCGGCACGGTAAGCTTCCGCTTTTGATTGCCATCGATGAGGAGGGCGGCCTGGTCGCCCGCATGAAGGACATTTTGCCGCCGCCCCCGGCCCAGTCCGAGGTGGGGAAAAGCGGCGACGCGGCGCTGGCGCGGAAATGGGCGAGGGAAACGGGCGAGAAGCTGCGCGATTTCGGCTTCAATCTGAACTTCGCGCCCCTGGCTGACGTGGGCGACGGTGCGCGCTTTTATTCCGACGACGCGGAAACGGTGACCGATTTTGTCCGCGAAGCCGTCGCCGGATATGAGGAAGCGGGCATGCTCTGCACGCTCAAGCATTTCCCCGGTCTCGGCAAAGGCGAAGCGGACACCCACCTGGAAACCGTCGTCGTCAATGCGGACAGGGAAACGATAGAGGCGGAAGACCTCGTGCCTTTCCGCGCCATGATCGAGAAGGGCAAGCCGGAAAGCTTTTTCGTCATGACTTCCCATATCGTTTATTCGGCGATTGATAAAGAACATCCGGCCAGTCTCTCCCGTGCCGTGATGACCGAATTGCTGCGCGACGAGCTCGGCTGGCAGGGCGTCGTCGTCACCGACGATCTGGAAATGGCGGCGGCGGACGTTTATCCTTTCGAGGAATTGGGGGTTCGTGCCGTCGAGGCCGGCGCGGACCTGGTGCTCGTCTGTCACGAATACGCGCATGAGCAGGCCGTTTACAACGGACTGCTGAAAGCCCTGCAAAGCGGCCGCCTTTCCGAAAAGCGCGTGAACGAATCCGTTCGTCGGATACTGCTGGCAAAATTGACGTTGGAAAAGAACGCGGCAAAATAAAAAGCACATGATGAAGCCCCTGTTTGCGAGAATTTTCGCAGGCAGGGGCTTTTCATGTTGCTCCATTACGGCGTTTCGGATTGGAACGTTTTTGTGCAAAATATGCATTCGTGCAAAAAAAGATGCCGTCGTTTCGGGAAAAAACGGCTATCAAATTTTTGGAGTAGGAAAGTAGGATTTTCCTACTTTCC
>JAEERZ010000063.1 GCA_016286075.1 Selenomonadaceae bacterium | reverse complement strand
CAACGCGAAACATAAAACCGCAATTTTTCTTCTCAAAGCCCGATGCCCATATCGCATATAACCGCCTGTGCATCCTCCGATTCCGCTTCCGGAACCTGTATTTCAAACGCCGCGTCCTCACCGCAGGTCACGGATTTCACCCGCGCGAGAAACCCTTCGCCAGTCAAGGCGCCGCATAACTTGTCAGCCTGCTCCCGGCTCGCGGCGATATGAATCGCCTTCCACATCCTTAATTCCTCCTTGCCGAATCCCGTCGTCTCCAGAATCCCGCGCTAACGCTCCCGTACTGATCCCTCTCCGAATATTTCCTCCACTGCGGCAGCCGCCTCCGGAGAGCCGTCCATCCAAAATTCCGGCCCCAAATCTGTGTTTTTCCGCCTATCCGTCAAATAGAGATGCACCGCATGGTCGCCGTGATGCGCCTTTGCCGCCGCCCGCAGGCGTTCCTGATTTTCCGCCGTCGCCAGAGCGCTTTTTGTCACGATAAAGTATTCCGTCTTATAGCTCTCCATCGGCCAAATCTTATCCGCGATAATCTTGACGCCTTTGTCCGATATATCCACGCGTCCCTGCACCACGAGAGGGCGGTCTTCCGTCAGGATATCCGCCGCATCGTAAAACTGGCGGGGGAAAACCACCGTCTCAATATCCCTTGTGTAATCTTCGATGGTCAGATACGCCATCGTATCGCCTTTTTTCGTCGAAGACCTTTTCACCTTCGCCGCCAACCCCGCAACCCGAACGAGCTGCCTGTCTTTCGCTTCGCCGTCGAGAATCCTTGAAATCGGCGCCAACTTTTCCATCAAATCCTTATAAACGTCCAAAGGGTGCCCGGTGATGTAAAAGCCCGTGTTCTCCTTTTCCCACGCCAATATCTGGGAAAGTTCCGCCTCCGGGATATCAGGGAGCAAGATTTCCGCGTCGCCCAATTCCTCTTCGCCAAACAGCCCCATCTGCCCGCTGTCCGCTTCCTTCTGCGCCTGCGATGCTTTTTCCAGCGTCTGCGCGACAACCTCCAAAAGCTGCGCGCGCTTAGCGCCGAGGAAATCAAAGGCGCCGCACTTAATCAGACTTTCCAATGTCCGCTTGTTGACTTGCTTCGTGCCGACGCGTCGGCAAAAATCATACAATGAAAGGAACGGACCGCCCTTCGCCCGAATCTTTTCCATCTCTCCGATGGCCTGCTCCCCTACATTGCGGACCGCAGCAAGCCCGAACCGAATCGCATTCCCGTCCACGCTGAAGGACGCCGCGCTGGCATTGACGTCAGGCGGCAGCACGGAAATTCCCATACGCCGCGCCAGTTCGATATAAACGCTCACCTTGTCGTTGACGTCCATAATGCTGGTCAGCATGGCCGCCATGAATTCCGCCGGATAATGAACCTTCAAATACGCAGTCTGCCACGCGACAAGCGCGTATGCGGCGCTGTGCGACTTGTTGAAGCCGTAGTTCGCAAAATGCGTCAGCAACTCGAAAATCCTGCCGGCCAATTCGTCGTTGATTCCGTTCTTTCGCGTACCGGCAAGGAAAGCTTCCTTTTTCTGCATCAGAAGCTCCGGCTGCTTATGCCCCATGGCGCGACGCAGGATATCCGCCTCGCCGAGAGAAAAGCCCGCCAGCACCTGCACAATCTGCATGACCTGCTCCTGGTAGAGCACGACGCCGAAGGTCTCTTTCAGGATCGGTTCCAAAAGCGGATGCAGATAGGAAACCTTCTTTTTCCCCTTGCGGCCATCGATAAAATCCTGCACCATGCCGCTGCCCAAAGGACCGGGCCGATACAACGCCACCGTGGGAATCAGGTCTTCAAAGCATTTAGGCGCCAAGTCCTTGACGAGCTGCGTCATACCCGCCGATTCCATTTGGAATACGGCGCCGGTCTTTCCCTCGCAAAGCATCCGCGCCGTCGCTTCGTCCACGGCGGGAATATCGTGGACGTCTATTTTTTCGCCGCGAGCCTCTTCGATATTTTTGATCGTATCGGCGATGACCGTAAGCGTCCGAAGGCCGAGAAAATCCATCTTCAAAAGGCCCAGTTCTTCGACGAGGTCTTTATCAAAGGCCGTCACCAGCGTCCCTTCGGATATCTGCACCGGCATATAGTTCGTCAGGGGATCGCGGGCAATCACGACGCCCGCCGCATGCGTAGAAGACTGGCGAGGCAAGCCTTCGATTTTTCGCGCAAAATCAATCATGCGCCGCACGCCCGAATCCGCCTCGTACAGTTTCCGGAAATCCGCCGAATCCTTCAACGCCTTGTCCAGCGTGATACCAAGCTCCGTGGGAATCAATTTCGCCACTTTGTCGGTGTCGGCATAAGAGAGGCCTAAAACGCGGCCGACGTCGCGCACTGCCCCTCGAGCCGCCATCGTACCGAACGTAATGATCTGCGCCACATGGTCGTCGCCATACCGACGCTTCACATAATCAATGACCTCTTTGCGGCGGATATAACAGAAATCCACGTCAATATCCGGCATCGTCACGCGCTCAGGATTCAAAAAACGCTCAAAAAGCAACGCGTATTTCAAAGGGTCAATATCCGTGATTCCGAGGATATACGCTACAATGCTCCCCGCTGCCGAGCCCCGGCCAGGTCCTACGGCAATGCCATGTTCCCGCGCATAATTGATGAAATCCCAAACGATCAGGAAATAGCTGTCGAACCCCATCTGATGGATAACGCCCAGCTCATATTCCATGCGTTCCCGAATTTCCGGCGTAACGGGCTCATACCGTCCGTCAACTTTCTCTTCGCAAAGTTGGCGAAGATACGCTTCGTCCGTCAGCCCTTCCGGCAACGGGAATCGCGGCAGGATATGCCCGCCGAAGGAAAATTCCACATTACACCGCTCGGCAATCTTTGCCGTGTTTTCCATCGCATCCGGATATTCGGGAAAAAGCTCCGCCATCTCCTCCGGCGACTTCACATAGAATTCGTCGTTCTGGAAGCGCATACGCCCGGGATCTTCCAACGTCTTTCCCGTCTGAATGCAGAGCAGTACGTCGTGAAAATCCGCATCCTCTTTATGGGTATAATGAGAGTCGTTCGTCACGACAAGTCCGACGCCGTATTTCCGCGCGAGGCGAACGAGTCCCTCCGTCGCCTTCTCCTCTTCTGGTATGCCGTGCTTTTGCAGCTCGATGAAGAAGTTGTCCTTTCCGAAAATATCGATATATTCGGCAACCAGCTCGTCCGCCCTGTCCGGCTGATCCTGAATCAGAGCGCGCGGTATCTCGCCCGCGATGCAGGCGGACAGGCAGATAATGCCCTCATGGTAGAGGCGCAAAAGCTCCTTATCCACGCGCGGCTTATAGTAAGTTCCCTCAATATTCGCAAGGGAAACGAGCTTCACGAGATTCCGATACCCCGTATCGTTCTCTGCCAGCAAAATCAAATGATAATAACGGACGCCGCCGACCTCGAACATATCCTTGCGCGACGCAGGAGCAAGATATACTTCGCAGCCGATGATCGGCTTGATGCCCGCCTTTTTCGCCGCCTTGTAAAACTCCATGACGCCGTACATCTGCCCGTGGTCAGTGATGGCGACGGCGTTCATGCCGAGTTTTTTCACTTCGTCGACCAATTCGCCGACGCGGCTTGCGCCGTCCAGCAGACTATACTCCGTATGCACATGCAAGTGCGCAAAATGATTCTCCATGCCGTCGCCTCCCTTCATTCGCGCAATAACTCGTATTTTTATATTATAACAGAGTACGGCGGAGAAAAAAAGCGCAGAAAAAGGAGCGGGCTTCTCGTCCCGCTCCTTTCTTCATACCCGTCAATATTGCATTTCTTTCATGACCGGCGGATATCCCGTACCAAGGTCGGTATAAGTCATCCATTTCGCTTCCGCATCCCATTCCAAATCATAGCGATGAGAATGCGGCTCGACGTTGTCGAAATTCTCAAAGGACAGCACCAACGCTCCTCCGTTCAGCGGCGTGATGTTCGCTTCGCCGGAGGGCACCCCGGAATGAAAATTCCTGCTGTCGACGTAAACCTGCATTTTTCCTGCCGCGGCGTCATACCCGTACAGCTTCGCCTGTGCGCGGCTGGCAATGACGAAAAAGGTTTTGTCGTTCTCTTCGTCGCGCACGGCACGGAACCAATAGCCGTAAGTCACCTCCGGCAAGTATTCCTCATAGACACGCGCATCGTCGCGCCACATAATCACATGATAGCGGCCCGCGTCGTTCGCCGCTAAAATACTGCGAATCTGAACGGTAATCTTGCCGTCCGGCGTAGTGAAGGACTCCTTCCACGCCTCGGTCTTGCTGATCTGCGCAGTCAGATTCGCCTGATACTTGAGCAACGCGAAGGAGCTGGCCTGCGCAGTCTGCGCCTGCGCGCCCAAAAACGCAGCGCCCGCCAACAAGGGGACGATAAGTATTTTTTGCCATTTTTTCATGAAAAGTTGCCTCCTATTCTCCATCAATCAGCGATTCGCCGGTCATTTCCTTCGGCGCGGCGAGCCCCGCGAGCTGCAGCAGCGTCGGCGCAATGTCGCAGAGCTTGCCTTTGCGAAGCTTGTGCTGCCGCCGCGCGTTCACGAGGATGAACGGCACCGGATTCGTCGTATGTTGAGTGAAAGGCGCGCCCGTCTCTTTGTCGAGCATTTGCTCGCAGTTGCCGTGGTCTGCGGTAATGCAGAGCACGCCGTTCGCTTTTTTTATTGCGTCCACAACACGCCCGACGCATGCGTCCACCGTCTCGACGGCTTTGACCGCCGCGTCCATTACGCCCGTATGGCCGACCATATCTCCGTTGGCGAAATTCAAGATGATAAAATCGTATTTCCCGGAGCCGATGGCCTCGACGACCTTGTCCGTAACCTCGATCGCGCTCATTTCCGGTTGCAAGTCGTAGGTCGCGACCTTCGGCGACGGGACGAGAATACGGTCTTCATGGTCGTAAGGCTTTTCGAGACCGCCGTTGAAAAAGAACGTGACGTGCGCGTATTTTTCCGTCTCGGCAATGCGAAGCTGCGTCAATCCTGCTTCCTCGATGACCTCTCCCAGCGTCTTGGTCAAGGCTTCCGGCGGATAAGCGATTTTGACGTTCAGCCCTGCTTCGTATTGGGTCATTGTGACGTAAGGCGGGCGAAGAGCCTCGTCGCGTTTGAAACTGTCGAAGGTCTCGTCGGTAAAAGCGTGCGTCATTTCCCGTGCCCGGTCGGGTCGGAAATTGAAGAAAATCACGCCGTCCTCTTTCTTCATGCCGTCGTAACCGTCCAAAACCGCCGGAATCACAAATTCGTCGGTGACGTCCTGCGCATAGGAAGCGGCGATGGCCGAAGCTGAATCCTTTTCCTTGACGCCGTCTGCATGGGCGATAGCCTCGTATGCCTTCGTCACGCGTTCCCAACGTTTGTCGCGGTCCATCGCGTAAAAACGTCCCGAAATCGTCGCAATTTTTCCGACGCCAATCTCCGCGAGTTTTTTCTCCAGATCGGCCAAATAACCATCCGCGCTCTTCGGGGCCACATCGCGCCCGTCGAGGAACGCGTGAATCCAAACCTTGGAAAGTCCCTCTCGTTTCGCCATCTCGACCAGCGCGTACAGATGATCGGTGTGACTGTGAACGCCGCCGGGAGAAACAAGCCCGAAAAGATGCAGCGCGCCGCCGCTTTTTTTCACCGTCTGCATGACGCCGCAAAGCGCCTCGTTCTTAAAGAACGAACCGTCGCGAATCGCGCGTGTGATGCGCGTAAGCTCCTGATAAACGACACGTCCCGCGCCGATATTCGTATGGCCGACCTCGGAATTTCCCATCTGTCCGTCGGGCAGCCCAACGGCCTCGCCCGAACAGAGAAGCTCCGTCACCGGACAGGACTTCATCAGCCCGTCGATGTTCGGCGTCTTGCCGACGGCGACCGCGTTGTCCTTCGCGTTCACGTCGCCGTTGCCCCACCCGTCCATGATAACGAGCATCACAGGCGCGTTTTTGAGTTTTGCCATAAAATATTTCCTCCGATAAAGAAACGAAAGAGCAGAGCCCATTTTCACCTCTCCGCTCCTTCGCTTCTCCGATATTCGTCTTATATTCAGTCAGTCTTGCTGATTTCCTTTTTCTCGGCCTTTTCCACCTTTGCTTTTTCCGGCTTTTTCTGGCCGAATTTAACAATCCTGCTGAAATCCTGCGCCTTGAGAGAAGCGCCGCCGACCAGCGCACCGTCCACGTCCGGTTTCTCCATCAGGCCGTCGATGGTATCCGGCTTAACGCTGCCGCCATAGAGAATACGGATTGCGTCGGCCACCTCCGCGTCGTAAAGCCCCGCCAGCGTCGCGCGGATCATCTCGCAAACCTC
The DNA here is from genome assembly GCA_016286075.1 of Selenomonadaceae bacterium. Taxonomy (GTDB): domain Bacteria; phylum Bacillota; class Negativicutes; order Selenomonadales; family Selenomonadaceae; genus RUG12372. The sequence goes on along the minus strand of JAEERZ010000063.1, from coordinate 3,496 downwards.
CTGTGCCTGCTCGAACGTTGCCGTCTTGCCGGTACCGATGGCCCAAATCGGCTCGTAGGCGACGACGCATTTCGCGGCGGAAAGCGCCCCCATACCGTCGAAGGCTTTCTTGACCTGCGTCGAGACAAACTCTTTGTAGGCGTTCGCTTCACGCGTCTCCAACGATTCCCCTACGCAGATGATCGGAATGATTCCGGCAGAAACCGCCGCCTTCGCGCGCTTGTTGACGGTCTCGTCCGTGTCGCCGAAATATTCGCGCCTCTCGGAGTGTCCAACGATGACGTATGTGACGCCAATGTCCTTCAGCATGGCGGCGGCCAACTCGCCGGTATACGCGCCGCTTTCCTCCCAATGCACATTCTGGGCGCCCACGCCGATATTTGCGGATGGTCCGACCTTCTTAACCGCCAGTGTCAAGGCCGTCGCCGGCGGACAGACCACGACGGCCCTGTCCTTCACATCTTCCACCAACGGCAAAAGCTCCTTCAAAAGAGCCTCCGCCTCGGTATTCGTCTTATTCATCTTCCAGTTTCCCGCGATGATGGGCTGACGCTTCCAAGGAGACGGCTGTTCCGTCTCGCCGTCGGAAGCAAATTTCTTGATAATTTCCTCAATCATTACCATTTACCTCCTGTTATTTGTCCGCAATCGCAGCCAGTCCCGGCAGCGTCTTTCCTTCGAGGTATTCGAGGGTCGCGCCGCCGCCCGTAGAAATATGGGAAATCTTGTCCGAAAGCCCGGTCTTTTTCAGCGCCGCGATAGAATCGCCGCCGCCGACGATGCTGACCGCTCCGGCTTCCGTCGCCTCTGCCACCGCATGGGCCACAGCCTCGGTGCCCTTCGCAAAAGCGTCGAACTCGAAGACGCCCATCGGGCCGTTCCAAACGATGGTCTTCGCTCCCTTCAGCGCCTCGGCATAGAGTTTCGCCGTCTCCGGGCCGCTGTCGAGCGCCTGCCAGCCGTCCTCAATGCGGTCCACCTTCACCGTCTTGTGATTCGCGTCCGCCTTGAAATCGTCGGCGACTTCCACATCTACCGGCAACACGAGCTTAACATTGTTCGCGTGCGCCTTCGCGGCAAGCTTTCTTGCAAGCTCATACTTGTCCGGCTCCGTCAACGACTTGCCGACGTTCAGTCCCTGCGCGGCGAGGAACGTATTCGCCATACCGCCGCCGATAATGATGGTGTTGACTTTCTCGATCATGTTGTCAATGACGGCAATCTTGTCCGAAACCTTCGCGCCGCCGAGAATCGCCACAAACGGACGCTCCGGTGCTTCAAGGGCTTTTCCGATGAAGTCCAGTTCCTTGCCAATCAGATAGCCAGCCACCGTTTCCTTATATTTCGTAATGCCTTCATTCGAGGCATGGCCGCGATGGGCGCAGCCGAAGGCGTCGTCCACGACGACGTCCGCCAAGTCGGCAAGCTGTTTCGCAAAACCTGGATCGTTCTTTTCCTCCTCCGGATGGAATCGCAGATTTTCCAGCAAAAGCACTTCGCCCGGCTGGAGTTTCGCCGCCGCCTCCGTCGCAGGCGCGCCGACGCAGTCCGTCGCGAAAGCCACAGGCTTGCCCAATAGCTCCGAGAGACGAGCCGCTACCGGCTTCGTGGACATTTCCGGAACGATCTTCCCTTTCGGGCGTCCGAGATGGCTCGCAAGAATGACCGCCGCGCCCTGCTTCAGCAAATATTCGATGGTCGGCAGCGTCGCACGGATGCGCTTGTCGTTCGTGATGTTCTGGTTCTCGTCCAAAGGTACGTTGAAATCCGCACGCACGAATACCTTTTTGCCCTTTACGTCAATATCTTCCAGTGTTTTCTTCGCCATTGCCCTTCCTCCCATTATTCCCAAGTATAGCCGTACTTATCGGCGAGACGGTCGATAATCGGTTCTACCTTTTCCAATTCCTCGACGGAACTGATATTGATATTAAGGTTGACGTGGATGCTCACGCCCGGACTTTCGGGAATGTCGTCGTCGTACAAGCCGTCGTCTTCTCCGTCATAATCCTTGCCGCCGAAGCTGATTTCCTCATCGTCGTCATAGATTTTCGCCATGTGCCATGCTCCTTTCCCAAATAAAAACGAGGCCCGACCCGTAAAATGGCCGGGCCTCGCTATCTTACCCGAAATTATACGATATTCTTATTTCTGCACCAGCGTCTCCAGATACTTGATTGTGCGAACCATCTGGCTCGTGTAGCTGTTCTCGTTGTCATACCACGAAACAACCTGCACCTGCGTCAGATCGTCGTTAATAGGATTGACCATCGTCTGGGTCGCGTCGAACAGCGAACCGTAAGTCATGCCGACGATATCGCTGGAAACAATCTCGTCCGTATTGTAGCCGAAGGACTCGTTGGATGCCGCCTTCATCGCCGCGTTGACCTCGTCCACCGTGACCTTGCCTTTGACGACGGCAATCAGAATCGTCGTGGAACCCGTCGGAGTCGGAACGCGCTGCGCCGCACCGATAAGCTTGCCTTTCAACTCAGGAATGACGAGACCGATGGCCTTCGCCGCGCCCGTGGAATTCGGCACGATATTGATAGCGGCGGCGCGGGAACGGCGAAGGTCACCCTTCCTCTGCGGACCGTCCAGCGTCATCTGATCGCCGGTATAGGCGTGAATCGTCTGCATGATGCCGCTCTGAATCGGGGCGAGCTTGTGGAGAGCCGCCGTCATCGGCGCAAGGCAGTTCGTCGTGCAGGAAGCCGCAGAAATCACGTCGTCCGTCGGCTTCAAAGTCTTATGGTTGACGTTGTAAACGATGGTCGGCAAATCGTTGCCCGCCGGAGCGGAGATGACGACCTTCTTCGCGCCCGCCTTGATATGCGCGGAAGCTTTATCTTTCGAGGTATAGAAGCCCGTGCACTCCAGCACGACGTCCACATTCAGCTTGCCCCAGGGCAGATTGGCGGCATCCGCTTCCTTGAAAATCTTGATCGTCTTGCCGTCCACCGTAATGCCGTCTTCCTCGGCCTTTACGTCATGGTCGTAGCGGCCCTGCGTGGAATCGTACTTCAGAAGATGCGCGAGCATTTTCGGACTCGTAAGGTCGTTGATCGCGACAATCTCATACCCCTCGGCAGAGAACATCTGGCGGAACGCCAAACGACCGATACGTCCAAACCCGTTGATTGCTACTTTTACTGCCATAGATACAGCCTCCTAAAAATAAATTTTGCCCCATTCGGGAATTCTAATTTATCGGAAAACTTCTGTTTTTAATTATAGCGCAAACAGGGAGGAAACGCAACGGAAAAGAACGACGCAAACGTGAGATGCCATTTTCCCCTCTGAAAAGAAAAAAGCATATGAACCAATTTGTTTAAAATGCGTAAACGAAAAGCCCTCCGGAAAATATACCATTCTCCGAAAGGCTTTTGCTTGGCTAAACATTTCATTTACGCCGTTTATAGCGTTTTCAAAAGCTCCTGTGTTTTCACGAGATACGTTTCCCTCGTCTCGTCGACCGTCTCGCCGACCGTCTCGC
>JAEERZ010000062.1 GCA_016286075.1 Selenomonadaceae bacterium | reverse complement strand
GCACCATCAAATATACGCTGGACGGCGTCCAGCTGAAATCCCTCGTCGGGCAGCGGGGCGAGAAGGCCACGGCCTCCATCATCGCCACCTTCCTTCCCCGTCAGGTCATCGACTCCATGGACTCGGCGCTGGTCTCCACGGGACTCAGCCTCCAGGCCGTCACGTTGGAACCGATTGCCGCCATCAACGTATTGATCCCGCCGACCATGCGCCATTTGAACCTCGTCTTGGTGGATATCGGCGCCGGCACTTCCGACGTGGCCATCACGAAAAACGGCAGCGTCATCGCCTACGGCATGGTTCCCCAAGCCGGCGACGAAATCACCGAAGCCATCAGCCAGCACTTCCTGCTGGATTTCAACGTCGCCGAGCGCATCAAGCGCGACGCCGCAAACGGGCAGGACGTTTCTTTCACCGATATCCTCGGCATGGACTACAATCTCACCGCAGAAGAAGTCTTCACGCCGATCCTGCCCGCCATCGAGAACCTCGCCGAGGCCATCTCGCGGCAGATCATGGCGCTGAACGACACGGAACCGCAGGCGGTGCTCTTGGTCGGCGGCGGTTCACTGACGCCGCACCTCGCGGAACTCGTCGCGAAAGTGCTCGCCCTTCCGCTGCCCCGCGTCGCCGTCCGTCATCCCGACTCCGTAGACGGCGTCAACGCTTTGCCGCCGGAACTGACGCAGCCCGACGCGGTGACGCCGCTGGGCATCCTGAAAATCGCGTCGCTGAACACGCTCCATTTCCAGACCGTTTATATCTCCGGCGAGGAACACCGTCTCTTCCACTTCCGCGATTTGACCGTATCCGACGCGCTGCTGGCGGCGGGCGTCCATCTGAAGCAGGAAAACGCCCCCGAAGTGGGCGTCCACGTCTTCGTGGACGGCGTGATGAAATTCTTCCCCGGCAAGTCCGGCTCCGCCCCCACCGTCACCATGAACGGGAAGCCCGTTTCCCTTGACGACCTGATCGAGGACGGCGCGCATCTCGAAGTCGCCGCGGGCGAGGAAGCGTCCCTGCCCACCGTCACCGTGGCGGACATCATGGAAGATCAGGCGCCGTATATCCTTTACATCAACGGCAACAAGAAAGAGCTTGCCCCCGGCCTCCTGGTCAACGAGGAACCCGCCGACCACAAGCGGGTGCTCGCAGACGGCGACTCCGTGGAGCGCCAGGAGACGTTCAGCGTCGGCGAAGCGCTGAAAACGGCCGGCTATCCGCCACTGGGCAAGAAGATCAAATACAAGCTGAACGGCGTCGAGACGCAATTCTCCTGCATTCCCGAGATTCTCCTGAACGACCAGCCGGCGACGCTTTCCATGAGCGTCCACGACGGCGACCGTCTCGAATACATCCTGCCGGACGACCCGAAGCTCGGCGAAGTTCTCGGCCTCAAGGAGCGGGATACGAGCCTCATCGTCTATTTCAACGGCGCGGAAAAGAAAATCCCCTCCGCCACCGTGATGCTGGAAATGAACGGCCGCCCCGCAACCGCGAACACCCTCGTCGTCGAGGGATGCAGCGTGCAATATGAGATTTCCGAGCGGCGCGCCACCGACGTCAGCGCCGTGCTGGCCGCGGTTGGGTTCGAGCCTCCGGCGGCAGGCAGCGGCTTGGTCGTCACGATCACGGTCAACGACAAGCCCGCGACCTTCAGCACCCCCATCATGAACGGCGACCAGGTCGACGTGGATATCCATCTTTCCGAGAAAGTGACCGCAAAATCAGCCGCGAAGCTTTCTTCCGCGGCTCCCGCTCCCGCAGAGCCGGCGGCACCCGCCGAGGAACCCGCGCCCGCCGAAAGCGAAAGCGTCGAAGCTGCCGAGCCCGAGCCGGAAACGGCGCCGGAAAAATCGGAAGGCAAGGACGGTCTTCTGGCCGACTATCTCGCCCAAATCGAAAAAGAGAAAGGCGGATCGCCTGCGCCGGAAGCCAAAAAATCCGCGGGCAAGGACGGTCTCCTGGCCGATTATCTCGCCCAGATCGAGAAGGAAAAGGCGTCGAAATAAGATAACGACAAAAAGAGGACGGACTCATTGACGAGCCCGTCCTCTTCTTTTTTGTGATTATGCTTTTTTGTCTTCCTTCTTCATGCCCGGGATCTTATCCCAGTCGATGCCCAAGATTTTCTCCATAAGCTCTTCCTCGGAGGTCGCTTCGAGCCGGACGCGCTTGACGCCGGGATCGTCGTCTTCCCCATCGTCCTTGTCTTTCGCCTTCTCGGCCTCCTCTTTTTCCTCGGCGCGCTTTTCTTTCGCCTTTTCCATGCGCTCACGCTGCTTCTCGGACATCTTCTCCAGCTCGGCGAACAGCTTCATGTTGCCGTCGCTGTCGAAGGAAATGGAAATATGCTTGAACTGCACGCCTTCGCCCAGCTCGCCGTTCTCCTCGATCCGCTTCGTCATTTCCACGGCGGATTCGACCCTCTGCATGACCTTCTCGGCGTATTCCTCGTCGTTGGCCATCTTCTCGATCTCGTCGTTGGTCAGGAGCACCGAATACGCCTTCGTCCCCTGCAGGTCCATGGTGCGCGGGTCTTCAATGCTGCTCACCGCGAAGAAATCGTATTTGTCGCCGTATTTTTCACGCAGCTTCGCGAGGAAGTCCTTCGCCTTGTCGGAGAGCTTGTCCTCGGAGATGATGCTCGTCTCGCCGCCGTCCTCGTTCTCCGCCTGCTGCTTGCGCTGCAGTTCCAGCGCGGCGAGTCCTGCATCGGAAAGCTGCACGCCGAAATCGTCGCCGAAAGGTTTTTTCTCTTTCTCCTCTCCGCCGACGCCCTTCTTCCGTCCCGCGTCCCGCTTGCCGCCGACTTGACTCAGCGTCTTTTGGTACATGGAATAGTTGGTGTTGATGTTGTTTGCCATATAGACCGTCCTCCTTTAACTGCACGCGCGGAACTCCCTTCCGCGCTATATCGTCGGCGCGCCGATAGGAGCGCCGATACCCTCTCTTAATCTTTATATCGTAAATTTCTCAAAAATCTTAACAGGAAATTGCGCGCAGCGGAAAAAATATGATATGATGGGCGCAAGAAAGGTGCGGGAGGCGAGATAATGAACGGCAAAAAAATCGCGGCGGCATTCCTGGGCGCGGTGCTGCTCTGCACGGGACCTGCGGCGGCGCTGCTGCCGGAAGCGTTTGCCGCCCCACAGGAAGACGAAACCGCCGCCAAGAAACCGCCCCGCCAGAAGGGCGGCCAGCCGGAGCCGCTGACCTACGAGAGGGCCGTCGAGATCGAGAACCAGCGCCATGCAAAGGAACTGGAAGCCATCCGGAAGCATTACCGCAACCATCGGCCAAAACTCCGCCGCGCCATCCAAAAGGAAAACGAGCGCCACGAAAAGAACCTGAAGAAAATCAGGAAAAGGTTCGGCATGGAATGACCCCCGATTCACCGCATCGCACGTCCCGCTTTTCGGGGCGTCTTTTTTTGCCCAAAAACCATATACTCGTTTGTAAATTTCTCAAAAAAACTTTTTTCAGACACAACTTGCGGAACGGCGCGCTCTCCTCCCGAACGATAAACGGCGTTTATTTGATGAGGGATTTTTTCCATGATATAATACAACATGTAGTCATAAAGAACCGAACAAACCACATCTTCAAGGGGTCAGGGGCGAAATGGGACAGGAAGTCAGCGAGCACGTAAAGCAGCATTTCAACGAGTTTTACGAGGCGAATCCGTTTTTGGAATTATTGGGCGTCCGGGTTGCGTCTTATGAACGCGGGCGCGTGCGTCTCGAAATGGACGTGAAACACGAGCATACGAACGTGCATCATATCGCCCACGGCGGCATCGCCGCCACCATGGTGGACACGGCCATGGGAATCGCCTGCTTTACCTGCGACAAGGGCGTGGTGACATTGGGCATGAATATGTCCTTTATCCGCCCGGTCTGCGAAGGACCGATCAGCGCCGTCGGCGAGGTCGTCCACGCAGGAAAGCACACGATGGTCTGCGAAGGACGCGTCTACGGCGAGGACGGAGAACTTTGCCTGAAATCGGACGGGACCTTTTTTGTGGTGCGGGACTTCACGATAAACCCGGAGGATTGAGTATTTTGCACAGATATGTTTTGAATAGATTTTTCCGCGTGGCCGCGCTTGCCGTATTGGCTGCGATTTTCGCAGCGGGTACGGCTTTTGCTGCGCTGCCTGCTCCGCCGCAGATCTCGGCGGAGGCGGCGATCCTGGTGGAGGCTTCCACCGGACGCGTGATTTACGAGAAAAACGCCGACCGGCTCATGTACCCGGCCAGCATGACGAAAATGGTGACCTGCCTTTTGGCGCTGGAGCAGTGCAAGGATTTGTCGGCGCCCGTAACCGTCGGACCGGAAGCCGCCGCCACCGAAGGCACGGATTTCCTCCAGGGCGACGTGCTGACCATGCGGGAGCTTCTGATGACGCTGATGATGGAGTCGGACAACGGCGCGGCGGTGGCCGTGGCCGAAGCCATGACGCCTTCCCACGACGTGATGGAATTCGCGGCGAACATGACGCAAAAGGCGTGGATGATCGGCGCGACGAAGACGCAGTTCGCTAACCCCAACGGCCTGCCGGATATACGCCATGTGTCGACGGCGCGGGATATGATGAAAATCGCCCGCTACGGATTGACGAACAAGGAATTCCGCCGCATCGTGGACGCCCGCGAGCACACGCTGGTCTGGAACAGCCCCGACGAGGGACGGCAGCAGCGGAAGATGGAGAACACCAACGAGCTTCTGTACTCCTATCCGGGCATGACCGGCATCAAGACGGGCTGGACCCGGGCGGCGGGCGGCTGCCTCGCCGGAGCGGCAACGCGAAACGGCGTCACGCTGATCTGCATCGTGATGAACGCCCCGAACGTCGACGACCGCTTCAAAGATACGGCGAAGCTCTTGGACTACGGGTTCCCCCTCGTTCGTCTGGTGAAAGGCCCGGTCAAGGAAAAAATCGAGCGCAGCGTCTGGGTTCACGGCGACAGCACTTACAAAGTCACCGCCCATCCGAGAGAGGACGTCAAGTATCTGCTCTTCAACGGCGACGACAAAAAGAAGTTCAAGATCGACTTCGATATGCCGCGCTTCATCCGCTCCTCCATCAAGGGCGGCGACAAAGTCGGCGACTTGGTGATCCTTTACGACGGCAAGGAAGTGGGACGCATCGACATGATCGCCGATTCGACCATACAGAAAGGCTTCAGTCCCGTGGCCGCCGTGCTTTCCATCTACGACCGCATGACGACCCCATCGAACGGATAACATACAAAGCAAAATGGCGTGCGAGAACAATTTCCCGCACGCCATTTTTATAACATTATATTCCCGTTTTTTAAGAACTTCAAGGCGGTAATCATCAGTTTCTCAACGTCCCTATTGGCACGACCTTCACCCCGTCTTCGCGAGTATAGGCCATTTCACCACCGGTAATGACAAGAAGTAAATCCGGCTCACGAAGAGGAACTTGCTTTTCTTTTTCGTTGTATTTTCGGATAAGTTGTCTAATCTGCAAAAGATGAGCCGCTCCCTCTTCGATTTCCCGGCTTCCCAGTTTGAATTCGATCAGCGCGAAACGTCCGTCAGATAGATGAAGAACGGCGTCGGCTTCCAAATCATAGCGGTCATGGTAATAGGAAAGTTTTCCGCCCAACGCTTGCGAATAAACTTTCAAATCTCGAATACACAGACACTCAAAAATAAATCCGAAGGTTTTTAAGTCGGTTTCCAAAGCCCTCGGCGTGAGCCCCAACGCCGCCACTGCAATGGAGGGATCGGTGAACTCCCGTTTCTTGCCGGAGCGAATCGTCGTCGCGGAACGGATTGCCGGGCACCAGGCGTCAACATCTTCAATCACAAAGAGCTTTTCCAGTGCGTTGAGATAACTGTCCATCGTGGCGGCGGTCATGCTGTCCTCGTTTGCGGAAACATCCTTGAATATATTGGTCTTCTTCGCCAGTGTGGAAAGATTTCGCGCATAAGAACGCAAGATCATATTCGTCCATGTAGGATTTCGCTGCACGCCGTCCACCGTCGAAATATCGGATTCACAAATATTATTTAGGTAATCTTTTGCAATCATTAGCTTGGCAGCCTCGCTCTTTCTACGAAGCGCGGCGGGCCAGCCTCCACGGCAGGCGGCAAAGATCAGACCTTCCATCGGTACATCTGAAAGAATCCCGTCAATATCTAAATCCGGCTCGTCAAACAACGCCTTCAAAGAAATTTCGCCGCTGGATTCTCGCGACTCGAACAGACTCATCGGGTACATTTTCATGCGGGAAATCCGTCCGGTGCCGGAATGCATAATCTTATCGTTGTCCACCGAAGTAGACCCTGTCAGGATAAACAGGCCTTCTTCCTGCCGCTGATCCACAACAGTACGCACGGCGTCCCACAACACCGGGGCGACTTGCCACTCGTCAATGAGGCGCGGATTTTCCCCACGCAAAAGTAAGGAAGGCTTCGCGCTGGCTGTCGCCAAATACGCTTCCCTCCGGTCGGGATCCTGCATTCGCAAAATGCTTTTCGCCTGTTGTTCCCCGGTGGTGGTCTTCCCGCACCATTTCGGCCCTACGATCAACGTAGCGCCAAACGCTTCCAAACGCAATGCAAGCTCCTTGTCAACTACTCTCGGCAAATACTCCATGACAGGCTCCTCCGCAAACATCGTTTCTACCGTCATTATAAGCGATTCTTTATGGAAGGGCAATAATTATTTTGTGTTTTTGAGGTAATTTGTTTTATGTTTTTGAGGTAATTCGTTTTGTGTTTTTGGGGTAATGATATACCGAAAATAAAACGGCATGGTTTGCAAGGCCATGCCGTTTTCCACACCGTATCAATTTTCATTCACTCGCCCAATACCGCCGCGAGTTCGGCTTCCCCGATGACCTGGGTGCCGAGTTCGCGGGCTTTTTTTGCCTTCGTGCTCTGGGAGTCCTTCGACTCGCAAAGCAGATAGTCGGTATTTTTCGAGACGCTGCCCGTGACCTTGTGGCCCTTCGCTTCGAGCTCCGCCTTGATCTCGTCCCGGGGACGGCTGAGCTTGCCCGTGATGACGAAGGTCAGCGATTTGCCCTGCGGCGCATTCGGGACTTCGGCGGGCGGCTCGTAGACCGTCGGCGCAATATGCTCCCGCAGCGCGCGGAAAGCGTCCGTGAACGTCTTGCCCTGCAAAATCGCCGCCAGCGTCTCGCCGATGCCGTCGATGGCGGTCAGCTCGTCCTTTCGCGACTCGTCGCAGAGCGCGGCGAAAAGCGCGTCGGCGGTATGGTAACGGCGCATCAGCGCGCCGCCGACGGTCAGCCCTACCCCCGGCACGCAGCATGCGGCGACGAAATGCGCGAGGTCGCAGGACTGCCGCGCACGCTGCACGCCGTCGTAAAGCGCGGCGGCGGATTTTTCCGCGAAGCCCGGAAGCGCTTTGAAATCCTCGACGGTCAGCCGGAAGATATCCCAGGGCGCGGCAATGCGCGCGCTCGTCTCGCCCGCGGCGCCCGTCAGCTTCCGCGCGGTCATCACGGAAAGGCCGTCGATGGCGAGAAGCCTGCGGCTGCCGAGATAGGCGACGGCCTGCGCGAGCTTTTCGGCGCAGGCGTCATTCGGGCAAAAGAGCTCGATCTGCTCGTCCTCGGGAATATCGGGAATCGCCGTTTCCAGACGACGGCTCGCCAATACCGCGCCGCAGGCGGGACAAACCGTCGGCCGGGCGAAGGGCGCGGGCGGCGTCTCCTGCCCGAAATTCTGGATCACCTGCGGGATGATCTCGTTCGCCTTTTCCACCAGCACGGCGTCCCCCGGATGCAGCGCGAGACGGCGGACGTTGGCCCAGTTGTGCAGGCTCGCTTTCGAGACCGTGGTGCCGTCCAGCTCCACCTCGTCGAAAACGGCGACGGGCGTCAGGCTGTCCCGCCCCACCTGCCAGACGATTTCCCGCAGCGCGGTCTTCGCCTGATCGGGACGGAACTTCACCGCGACGGCGTTGGAATTATGATGGTTCGTACCGCCGAAGCGCGCGAGGCTTCCCGCCTCCGCGTTTTTGACCACCACGCCGTCAATGGGAACGCCGCCGTGCAGATGCTCCTCATAAAACTTCCCGATGGCGTCGATCTCTTTTTCGACGCTGTCCTCGCCGCCTACGGACGCCACCTCGAAATCCGTCTTTTCCCGAAGCAGCGCGAGCTTGTCCGGTTCGGCGATGTCGATGGCGGGCAAATCGTAAACCATGTAGCGGAGCCGGTCGAGATAAACGCTGCGCTCCTTGTTGCGGAGAATCCCCGCCGCCGCGTTGCGCGGATTGCGGAAAAGCTCCTCCCCCGCCGCCTCACGCTCGGCGTTGATGGCGGAAAAGGTCTCCACGTCCATGAACACCTCGCCGCGCACCGCCTCGCCCGTGCGGTTCACGCCGCTCTTCTCATAGACGCGGATGAATGCGGGGAGCACCTCGCCGGTCTTTCCGTCGCCGCGGGTGACGAAAGTGCAGGAGCCGTCGGCGCGCGGATAGGCCACGACGGTCAGGCCGTCCATCTTCGGCTCGTGCAGCACGGGCCACAGACGGCGAAGCTCGCTTTCCAGCTTGCCGCGCTCCTCGTCGAACTTCACCTTCGCGAGGCTGATGACCGGCACGGTGTGACGGAATTTCGAGAACGCCGCCGCCGCCTCTCCCGGCACATAATCGAGATCGGCGGCGCCGTATTTCGCGATATAGTCGGCGCGCAGGCTGTCGTATTCGCTGTCCGTCATCACGGGCGCGTCGTTGTTGTAATAGGCGGCGTCCGCCGCCTTGATCGCGGCGAGATGCTCTTCCCGAGTCATCAAAATGCTCCTCCAATGTTTTGCAGCAGACCTTCGCTGAGCTTTCCGAGCCGCTCCTTCGCGGTCATTTCCTCCGCCCAGAATTCGTCCGGCTGCTTTTGGATGCGCATGGCAAGCTTCGCCTTTGCCGCGTCCATAGCTTCCCGCTCCTTCGGCGTAAACGCGACGCCCTTCCGCCGAAGCTTGATCTCCGTCTCCTCTGCCCAGACGGTCAACAGGGAAAGACATTCGGCGCGCTTCGCCGCGATAGTTTCCGGTGTGATCTTCTTTTCCATGACATACCCTCCTGAAAACATTCTTTCTTGGCTTTCTTTATTATTTTATCACGATGCGGGAGCTTGAAAAAGGAAAAATGCTTTTCGTTTACTTATTTTAATTTTGTGGTTGACCAGTAAAACGCATATCGTTATAATAGGAAAGCATCAAGGAAAAAGCGAAGGAGTTTTGAATATGAACGAACAACATTTTTCGGCGCGGGCCGTTACGAAGATTGCGCTTTGCGTGGCGTTCTGCTGCGTGACGGCCTGGTTCTCGTTTCCGCTGCCGTTTACGCCGGGGTTGGTGACTGCCTTGACAATGGCGCTGGGGCTGGCAGCGTTCGTATTGACGCCGAAGGAGACCTTTGTCGCGGTGTCGGTCTATCTTTTGCTCGGGATTTGCGGCCTGCCGGTATTTACTGGAGGCACGTCGGGACTCGGGCGGATCCTCGGACCGACCGGAGGATTCTGGATCGTGTGGCTGCTCGTCTATCCCCTCGTCAGCGCGCTGAAAGGCGCGACGCCGAGTTTCCGCCGCTACGCGCTGGTGGATATCGTGGTCGGCATGCCGCTGACATATCTGGGCGGTATGGCGTCGATGATGCTCGTGCTGGATATCACGCTGTGGCAGGCGGTGATGATGGCCGTCGTGCCGTTCATTCCCGGCGACATCCTCAAATGCCTCGCAGCGGCGGCTCTCGGCGTGCGCGTCAACAATATGCTGGAGACCGTCTGATGGAGAACGTCTATGTGCTCGGCGCGCTTCGGACGCCGATCGTGACGAAGAACGGGAAATTCAAAACGGTTCCCGCTGAGGAA
>JAEERZ010000061.1 GCA_016286075.1 Selenomonadaceae bacterium | reverse complement strand
CTGTCATAGGCGCCCTGATAGAACATCGGGGCGTTCATGTCGGAGGGATCGCCCGCCACGAATTCCATCGTGAAGGGACCCGCGCCGCATTTCAGTTTCAGCTTTTCCTCGATATACCTGCCCATGAATTCGCCGACGGCGGAGTTGTCAAAGGAAGCATAATAGGAAATCGCGTCCGTGTGCATGACGAGACGGTCATAGGCGATAACGGGGATATTCGCTTCCTTGGCTTCTTTCAGCGCGTCGCCGAAGATCATGGCGTCCTGCACCGCGAGGACGATGCACGCCGGTTTCTGTGCGATAGCCGCTTTCAGCTGTTCCACCTGATTCTGCGGCGAGCTGCAGAATTCCATCGTGCAGTCGTAGCCCGCTTCCGATACATATTTCTGACAGAGCGGACCGACGTTTTTCCACGGGCCGCCCGCAGCCGGATCAGGGAAAAGCAGGCTGACTTTCTTGGCCGAGTCTTGGTCCTGTCCGCAGCCCGCGGCCAAAAGCAGGGAAAACAGCACGGCGAGGACAAGAGCCGCCGTCTTGAAAATTCGCTTCATATTCAAAGTCTCCTTTCCTGTCTTATCCCATTACAGCTTGAACTGCGTTGTCGAATCTTTGAGCTTCTGGGCCAGCTCCGCAAGGTTGCGGCTGGCGTTGGCGATTTCGTCCATCGAAGCGGAAAGCTCTTCGGTGGCGGCGGAAACGGAGCCGGTTTCGTCGGAGATCTCGTCGCTGGCTTTGTTCAGGCTGTCCATCGTCTGGACGAGAGCATTGGCCTTTCCCGCAGACTCGCGGGCCGCTCCCAGAATCGTCTCGGCGTTGCGCGTGAGTCCTTCCACCGCGTTCACGATGGCGTCGAAGGCGTTGCCCGCCTCGTCGACAACTTCCTTGCCGTTCTTGACGTCTTCGGTCCATTTCGCCATGCTGTCCACGGCCTTTGTGGTATCGACCTGGATAGAGGTAATCAGCTCCGCGATCTTCGAAGCGGCCTCCGCCGAGCCTTCTGCCAGCTTCCGCACTTCATCCGCGACGACGGCAAAGCCGCGCCCGTGCTCGCCCGCACGCGCCGCTTCGATGGCTGCGTTCAGCGCCAACAGGTTTGTCTGCTCGGCGATATTGGCGATGGTTTCCGAGAACTGCCCGATGTCTGTCGAGCGGTCGGAAAGCTGCTGGATGGTCTCTGCCGACGACGCCACGGAATTCGCGATCTCTTCCATCTGGCGTGCCGCTCCGGCAATGGAGGTTCCGCCTTCCTGGGCGATGGCCGCGACACGGTTCGCCGCCGTCGAGGACTGGTCCGCCAGTTGCTCGAAGTTTGCCATATCCTCCGACATGCTTTGGATATCTTTCAAGGAGACGTTGATATCGCTTCCCTGCTTGCTGGTATTGGCCGCCACGTTGCCGATGGAGTCGGCCACCTGCTGGGTCGCTTCCGCTGACTGGTCCGCGTTGTTCGTCAGCTGCTCGGAAAAGGACGCCACGTTGTCCGAGGTCGTCGTGATATTCGTGATCAGGCCGCGCAAATGCTGGACCGTATCGGCGAAAGCCATGGTCAGCGTCCCGAACTCGTCGCCGGTCTTGGCGCTCACGTCCACTTTCAGATTGCCCTGAGCGATCTCATGGGCGATGTTCATCAGATAGCCGATGGACGTATTGATGGAACGCCCGAGATAGAACGCCATGAACGCGGAAAGCAGGATCACGAAGCCCACCGCGAAAATCAGCATCATGCGCGTCCGCTCATAGGCGCTGGCCGCCGCTTTCGTTTCCTCGTTGATGAAGTCCTTGCGGGCGTCGATGACCTTCACGAGGGCGTCGTTGAGCTTCTCGAACTTTTCCGCCGAAGCGTCCAGCATCGCCACCGCTTCTTTGCTCTTCCGGTTGTCGGCGAGGTCGGCAATCTTTTTCAGCTGCTCCCGATAGGCTTTCCACTGCTCGCGCAAAGTCTTCAGGTTCGCATCGGCCCGTCCTTCCATGTTCTTTTCCATGGCGTCGAATGTGATGTCAATCTGATCGCCGAGCTTGGCGGCCTTCTTTTCCGAATAGGCCCGGCTCTTGAGCGTCGGCGCGGTGACGATGGCGTATTCCAGCGCCCGGTACTCGGTCATGGCCGCGCCGTTGTCGCTGGCCGCGAGGACGCTGTGCAAGTGCGTCGTGGCGATGCGCATGGCGCCGTCGTTGATGTTTTTCAGCGCCATCACCGCATAGACGCTGGCGCCGAGGAACACCAGGATCAGCAAGGTGAACACGACGCCGAGCTTTTTCCGTATTGTCAGGTTGTCCATAAGAAAGCTCCTCTCTTGAGCCATGTACAGCGGAGATTTTTCGCAATCTGCAGCACGCAAAAAAACACATCCGTCGTACAAAATCACATTGTATTTATAGTCTACCATAAAACCATGAGAACCGACAATAATGGAGATTTTTTATTGTCGTCATTTTTTCGCAGTCTGCTTGTTTCCAAATTTTTATGGAAAATTTCCGGAAAAACCCATAAAATCGCTCGTTGTTATTGACGAATCTCCCCTTTTGGGAGTAAGATAAGTTGCTAAACATTTTATAAATGAAAGGTTGGTGAGGAAAATGGACGGCGATCATCCACGGTCATGTCGATTATGTCTTAAAATCCATGCGGGAACACGCCCGCCCATTCGCCTCGCCTTAGGAACTGTAAAAAAATAACCTATCCATTTAGCTTGTCTCAATTCCCGTGCGCTTCGTTGTCGTCGGTCGCCGTAGCACCGCTACGACTCCCTCCTCCGCCTCGCGCACGAAAATTTATCCTGCGCTATCTGCACAGGTTATTTTTCTCCAGTTCCTGACGTTGACGCATGGGCGCTCTCTTCCTGCGCGAAAGGAGCATCCGCCTATGCTCAAGATTTACAAATCCTTGGAGTCGGGGCCTCTCACCGAGCTCTCGCTCAAGACGCTTGAAAAAGGCGCGTGGATCAATATCATTGACCCTACGCCTTACGAACTGAAGGTCGTCGCCGAGCTCACCGAGGTCGAACCCGACTTCCTCCGCTCCGCGCTCGACGATGAGGAGCGCTCCCATATTGACGTGGAGGACAACGCGATCCTCATCCTGACCAATGTTCCGGTCATGCGCGGACAAGGCAGCTATGATACGCTGCCGCTTTCCATCATCCTGACGACGGAGTATATCATCACCGTCAGTCTGGAAGAGACCGCCGTGCTGAGCGAATTCAACGAACAAAGCGCGAAGCTGTTCCGCACGTTCAAGAAGACGCGGTTCCTGTTCCAGATTCTCTACAAGTCCGCAACTTTCTATCTTCGTTATCTGCGCCAGATCAACAAGCTCTCGGATGAGATCGAGCTGGCGCTGCGCGACGCGATGCAGAACGAAGATATCTTACGTCTGTTGGAACTGCAAAAGGGCCTCACCTATTTCAACGCGGCGCTTCGCTCGGACGGCGCGGTGCTCGACAAGCTCTTGCGCCTGCGCTCCAATCAAACGCTCGCGCCGATGTTCAAGATGTACGAAGAAGACGAAGACCTTTTGGAAGACGTCATCATCGAAAATAAACAGGCGCGGGAAATGGTCGATATGTACAGCCAGATTCTTTCCCGCCTCGCGGATACGTTTTCTTCGATTATTTCCAACGACCAGAACCGCGTCATGAAATTCCTCGCGGCCATGACGATCATCCTTGCCATTCCGACGGTCATATCGAGCTTCTTCGGGATGAACGTACCCCTTCCGTTCGCGGAACAGGGAACGGCGTTCGCTTTTCTCGCTTTGCTTTCCGGCGGGTTGGCCTCGGCCTTGGCCTTTGTACTTTGGCGTTATAACATGTTTTGAAATAGAGGCGTTTTTCCATGAGCGTCATGCAGCTCTCGCAGCTCAAGGCAGGCCGTATATTCGGCGATTTTGCGACAAACGAATACGTCTATATGCCGGCCAGCGAGATCGGCGCAAAAGAACCGCTTTGCGTCTACGAAACAGGAACGCGGCGCGACGACGTCAACCTCGACGAAGCCCTCCGCCTGATTCGTATCCGAAGCCTTCGCCCTACGCGCCATCCCCGGCTCGGCGAAAGTTCCTGCTAAAAACGCACATACAAAAGACCGCACAGTTCGTGCGGTCTTTCTTCTCCCCTTGCCATATAAGACTGTACGAAAGGAGCCCTACCCTATGAAAGCCGTTACTTCCGGAGAATTCCTGAACGAATTCACGCTTTACGCCGACCGTGCCAATGAAGAGAACGAAACCTTCGTCATCCAGCGGGAAAACGGAAAGCATCTTGTAATGATGTCGCTGGACGATTTCAACGCTTTGCAAAAAAAGCTCTATCTTGCAAAGACGCAGTCCGATAATAATTGACGCAAACAAAAAACGACGACCGGCATCTCACCGGTCGTCGTTTTTGTTTGCCTGCAGCGCATCTATGAACGCCCGATCTTCATCCGTAAGGTCTGCCTTCTCAAGCAGATCGGGACGGCGCTCGAAGGTGGTGCGCAATGATTCGCGCCGGCGCCAAGCGGCAATCTTTGCATGGTCGCCGGAAAACAGTATCTCAGGAACGCACCTGCCATGATACTCGCGCGGACGCGTATACTGCGGAAATTCCAGAAGCCCGTGATAAAAAGAATCCGTCGGGGCGGATTCCTCCGATCCCAACACGCCGGGAAGCATCCGCGCGACCGCATCGACCATCACCATCGCGGGCAATTCTCCGCCCGTCAATACATAATCGCCGATGGACAAGACTTCATCCGCCAGTTCCGTGATACGAGCGTCAAAGCCTTCATAATGCCCGCAAAGGAAAATGAGCTGGTCGTAAACGGAAAGTTCTTTGGCCTTTCTCTGGCTGAAGACTTCCCCGTCCGGACTCATCAAGAGTACGCGCCGCCGCTCGTAAGAAGTCGTTTCCGACAGGAAGCGCATCGCCCGGAACATGGGCTCCGGTTTCAATACCATGCCGCTGCCTCCGCCAAACGGAGAATCATCGACGTGCTTATGCCGATCGAAAGAAAAATCGCGCGGATTCAGGATATGGATATTTAGAATCCCATTATCCTGCGCACGCTGAATGATGCTGTCGTTAAACGGTCCCCTGAACATATCCGGAAACAGGGACACAATATCGATACGCATTACTCCACCACTTCCGGCATAGAAACAACCATTTTTCCTTCCTCAACGGATATTTCCAGAACGACTTTCTTCAGCGCAGGAACCAGTATATCCTCGCGACGCCCGGGAAGCGATACGACATAGACGTCGTTGCTGCCGGTCTGAAGGACGTCCGTGACCGTGCCGAGCGTATTCCCGTCCGTATCCAAAACGGAAAGGCCAAGAATATCCGCTATATAGTATTCCCCCTCTTTCAAGGGAACGGCCTCCGACCGGTCGACGGAAACGAACTCGCCAACCAGCGCCGCCGCGTCCTCACGGGATGAAATACCTTTCACGGTCATCAAGATATGGTTTTTCTGATAGCGAACGCCCGTAATCTCCACAAACTTATCGCCGATATAGCAATGCGTCATTCCCTCGAAGCGATCGGGAAAATCCGTCATAGGGATGATCTTCATTTCGCCCTTGACGCCATGCGGAGCTCCTGCCTTGCCGATGACGATACGCCGCTCAGCTGCGGATGGCAATGACTTTTCCATCTTCCAGCAAGATCTCGACGTTCATCACCGATGAGAAATCGTCTCCGACCTTCACCTCAACCTGACGCTCCAGCTGACCCTGCGCGATTTCCGCGCCGAGCGCGAGTTTGCCGATATCGGATAATTTCTGTTCCGCGTCCGCCTTGAAAGCTTCCCGCTGCTGCCGCTCCGCAGCAAAGTGCTGACGAATCGCCTGCAGCGCCTGCAGATTACCTTGGGCCTCTTCCTGAATAACGCGCTTTTCCTCAATATCAAGCTGCTGCAGTGCCAACGTGACTTGCTGTATTTTTTGCGTCAGATCGTCGCTGATGTTTTTCCTGAGTTTTTCCGTCAGCTTTGCCTTGATCGCGACCGGCACTTTTAAACTGATGCTGTCCATTCCGTTTCTCCTTTTCCGTCAGGAATGTAATCCTCCCGACAAAAACAGCGGCAAATGCCCCGCAAAAAGGGCATATTGCCGCATATCTCTCAGATGATCTCCACAGTGACCCTTTTGTTTTCACGGGTGGCAGCGGCTTTCACAACAGTTCGCAAAGCTTTCGCGATACGGCCCTGTTTGCCGATGACCTTTCCCATATCTTCTTGAGCCACATGCAGCTCAAACACGGTCATGCGGTCCTCCTCTTTTTCCTCGACGACGACCGATTCCGGATGATCTACAAGAGATCTTGCAATAATTTCAACAATCTCTTTCATGTGAATTCCTCTTTCTTCGGGAAATGACAACCCCGCAGAGAGATCTCGCTCTTTTGCCTGCGATGTTATTTTTTCGCGTGCTTCAGAGCGTCGAACTTGGCCATGATCCCCTTATGGCTGAGCAACGAACGAACAGTGTCCGTCGGCTGCGCGCCCTTCTGGAGCCACTCGAGCACCTTCTCCTCATCGACGTTGACTACTGCCGGCTCCTTCGTGGAATCGTAGTTTCCGACAATCTCGATGAAACGGCCGTCGCGCGGAGAACGCGAATCGGCTACGACGATACGGTAAAACGGCTTCTTTTTCGCACCCATGCGGTTCAAACGAATTTTAACTGCCATCCTTTTCACCTCCCTATAATGATAAATATTTATGAAAGCAGAAATTGACTTTACGGAAGGAACGGCAGACGGAACCTCGAAAGGCCCTTTCCCTGCAGTTTTTTCATCTTCTTCATCATTTTCCGCATTTCGGCAAATTGTTTCAGGACCTTGTTGACGTCCTGGATGCGCGTCCCGCTTCCCTGCGCGATGCGCTTGCGGCGGCTGCCGTTGACGATCGTGATGTCCGCCCTTTCCGCGGGCGTCATGGAGCGGATGATCGCCTCGACGTGTTTGATCTCCTTGCCGTTCAAATCGACGTCGACGCCTTCGAGCTGCTTCTTGACGTTGCCCATGCCGGGCAGCATCCCGAGAATGTCCCCGAAGGAACCCATTTTACGGATTTGTTGGAGCTGCTCGAGGAAATCGTCCAGCGTGAAGTCGTTCTTCCGGATCTTCTTCTCGATCTTTTTGGCTTCCTCGGCGTCATAGACGCTCTGCGCTTTCTCGATCAACGAGAGCACGTCGCCCATGCCGAGGATTCGAGAAGCCATCCGGTCGGGATAGAAGGGCTCCAAAGCGTCGAGCTTCTCGCCCATACCGACGAACTTGATCGGGCAGCCCGTGACCGCCTTGACGGAAAGAGCCGCGCCGCCTCGGGCGTCGCCGTCCATCTTTGTCAGCACTACGCCGTCGACGCCAAGTTCTTTATGAAAGCTTTCAGCGACGTTGACCGCATCCTGTCCTGTCATCGCGTCGACGACAAGCAGGATTTCATGGGGATGAACTTCCGCCTTGACGGAACGCAGTTCCTGCATCAGCTCTTCGTTGATATGAAGACGGCCCGCCGTATCGATCAGTACGACGTCAAGCGCATGGGACAAAGCGTGCTCCAGCGCATTATGCGCAATCGTAACGGCGTCTGTTCCGGCCTCCATGGAAAACACCGGGATTTCCAACTGTTCACCAAGAACTTGGAGCTGCTTGACCGCAGCCGGCCTATAGATATCGTCCGCCACGAGGAGCGGATGCTTGCCCTGCTTCTTGAGGTTCCTCGCCAGCTTGCCCGCCGTCGTCGTCTTACCGGAGCCCTGCAGTCCGACCATCATGACGACTGTCGGCGGCTGCGCGGAGATATTCAGGCGGCTTTGCGTCCCGCCCATCAACTCCGTCAATTCCTCGTTGACGATGCGGATAACGGCCTGCGCGGGCGTCAGCGTTTCCAAAACGTCCTGCCCTATGGCGCGTTCCTTTACGCGTTTGACGAAGTCCTTGACGACCTTGAAATTGACGTCCGCTTCAAGGAGCGCCATGCGGACTTCGCGCATGGCCTCGTTGACGTCTTCCTCCGTCAGCTTCCCATGTCCGCGGAGCTTCTTAAAGGTCTCCTGCAGTCGGTCGGCCAATCCCTCAAAAATCATTTCATATCCTCCAGCCCCGCGAACGGCGCAAGCAATCCCAAGAGCTCATCTTTCGCGTCTGCGTCGTTGACATGCAGCGCCTTCAAGCCTTCATACACTTTTGCAAGCGTCTCTCTCTCGGCGTCACGCCGCGCAAGCAATCCTAAGCGGGCTTCATATTCCTCCATCGCCTGTTCGGAACGATGCAGCATGTCATGCACCGCCTGCCGGGAAATCCCCAACTCTTCTCCGATCTCCGACAGGGAATAATCGTCGAACAAACTCATGGAAAGACATCGCTGCTGCTTCTCGGTCAGAAGCGCGCCGTAAAAATCAAACAACGCCGAACGGCGCAGAAATTCTTCCAGCATATATTTCACCACGACTTAAACATTGACTTGCACAGTATAACGGATAACCTCACCCCTGTCAAGCATTTTTCCTTGTCACTCGAAAAATGTTGACGCAAAAGAAAAAACCGCCTTCGTTGTAAAACGAAAGCGGTCTTAATCAAAATCAGATTACTCTACCGGAGGCACGTCCTTCTCTTCCAGACGCATGAGCATGAAGCAATAATCCGAAAGGCGATTGATATAGAGGCGGTCGACTTCCGCAACCTCCTCCTCCTTCGCAAGACGAAGCATCTGCCGCTCGGCTCTGCGCGCGATCGTACGCGCGAGATCGAGCATCGCGCCGCCCTTGGTGCTGCCCGGAATCAGGAAGCAGCCGAGCGCGCCGACTTCGTTCTCGATACGGTCCATTTCATTTTCCATATCCTTGATATGGTACTCGTTGATCATCGGGCGTGTGCCGACGCTGGCGAGGTCGGCCATGAAACTCGGAATATCCCGCTGAAGCGCGAGAATCAACTGCTGCACTTCTTTGTTCTCACAGAAGGCGCGCGCCATGCCGAGGGCCGAGTTCATTTCGTCAATGATGCCGTAAGTCTCAACGCGGAGCGAATCTTTGTCCACGCGCTGTCCCGTATAAAGGCTCGTCTGTCCCTTATCTCCTGTTTTCGTGTAAACGCCCATGCTCTTTCACCTCGTTCAAAATCAGTCAAAAATTTCCGTCTCGTTGAAGAAAATATGGATTTCGCGCGCCGCGCTCTCCGGGCTGTCCGACGCATGAACGGCGTTCTCGCCCTTGCTCGCCGCATAGAGCTTGCGGATCGTACCTTCCGCCGCTTCCTTCGGATCGGTCTTGCCGTTGATCTCGCGAACCTTGGCAATAGCGTTGTCGCCTGCGAGCACCATAGCCACGATCGGACCGGAGGTCATGAAGCTCTCCAGTTCCTCATAATAAGGACGCCCGATATGCTCCTCATAATGCTTTGCAGCCACGTCTTTCGTCATCTTCATCATGCGGACGGCAACCAAGCGAAGGCCCGCGTCCTCATAAATCTTGATGATGTCTCCCGTATGATTCGCTTTAAAAGCATCCGGTTTTACAAGTACCAATGTTTTTTCCATACATTTTTCTCCTTTGAATAAAATTTAAATCACCTTAGCTATTATAAATTCCTATTGTAAAAATGTAAAGACAACGGTAGTTGATTCATTTAAAGGCATCTCTAAAAAACTTTGCTTTCTTGGAACTCCTCCCGGCACTTCGTGCCAAGAAACATGCCACTGGCATGTTTCTCCTCTGAGAGGAGGGCGTAATTAGCGCGTTTTTAGCCTCCCTCTATGAGGGAGGTGGCACGCCGGAGGCGTGACGGAGGGAGTATTTAGAAGTTCATTCATTCTTCCATTGCTTTGCCGCAGTCTGTATATAGCGGGTCCTTTGGTTTCGTATCCATTCTCCCACAGCTTCCCCGCGCAGTTCCTCCGGCGCGTCGCCTCCCCGGATTGCCAGCAGTTCTTTTATGAGCGAA
>JAEERZ010000060.1 GCA_016286075.1 Selenomonadaceae bacterium | reverse complement strand
GGGGATGAGGTATTAACCTCTGATTGGTATTGGGGGCCATACAACGCGCTCTGCCGGGAAGGCGGCCGCAAGCTGGCCACGTATCAGCTCTTTGATGAGCAGCAGAATTTCGATATCAAAAATTTCCGCGACAAAGTCGAGAGCCTTCTCAAAAAGCAAAATTCTTTGTTGATTATCATCAATACGCCGGCGCATAATCCGACGGGATACAGTCTCTCGGAGGAAGATTGGGCACAGGTGCTGGATATTTGCAAAGCACAGGCGAAACAGGGGACTAAAAAAATCAGTATTCTGGTAGACGTCGCGTATATCGACTATGCCGGAGAGAAAAATGAAACGCGTAAATTCATGAAGCAGTTCAGCGGACTGCCAGAAAATATTTTTATCATGTTCGCGTTCAGCATGTCGAAGGGTTATACGATGTACGGACAGCGTACGGGCGCGATTATCGGACTTTCGGCAAGCAAAGCCGTTATTGACGAGTTTTCGCAGATCGTCAAATTTTCGAGCCGTGCGACCTGGTCAAATATCAATCGCGGCGCGATGACGGTTTTGACGAAGATTCAGCAAGACAAGGCGCTGCTTGCGCAGTTTGAGAAAGAGCGGGAAACGCTTTATCAAACGATTCGTCAGCGCGGCGCGATCTTCATGGACGAGGCGAAGGCGTGCAAATTGAATGCGTTGCCGTATAAAGCCGGATTCTTTATTTCTATTCCTGCGGACGATCCCGGTGCGGTCTGCGATAAACTCCACGACGACCTGATTTTCGCGGTGCCTCTGAAAATGGGTGTGCGCGTGGCCGTTTGCGCGGTTCCGATTGCCAAGATGCACGGCATGGCGGAGAAGATAAAGAAAGCGCAAGACGCCGTAAAGTAATATAACGTATAAAATAAAAGAGAAGCTGCCGCAGCAAAATGCACGGCAGCTTCTCTTTTTTATGCCCATATTTTAGTTCCGATAATTTATCCTTATCGGAACTAAAATAAATTCATTTAAATAGCACTCGTTAGGAATAATTTTATTGAACCAACCCCGTCGGTCTCGTAAACGGTTCGCTGGTGTCAAGATGACCCGCGATGGTTTCGATGCGCTCCCCTTCCACCGTAATCAATACGCGCTCGATTTCGGGGAATTCTGTCATCGTATTTACAAGAGCGCTGACAAGCATTTGTTCTCCCGTGGAGCCGCCAACAAATTTATGCGTCAGCTCTTTGCTGAAATCCACCGTTGCAAGATTGCCGGTCACTTTCACGCTCCGAACTTTGACGCCCTTCGGGAAAATATTGATAAGCCCAGGTTCCTTTGTTCCCGCAACAAGTTCTTTTACGGCTTGCGTATATTTATCTTCGGAAGGGATGTTGACCTTCACCGGCTGCAAACCGTCGCCCGCTTCGTTGGGAAAATAAAGTTTGATTTCCGTTTGGCTGGGGGTGACATTTTGGGTTCCAGGGGCAGCGGGCGTCTTCGCCTGTTGATTTGTTGTCGCGGGAGAAGCCGGTACCTGCCCGGATTTTCCTTCTTCGTCGCATCCGGCTGTCAGAAGCAGTACAGCCGTCGTCATGGCAACCAGCACCGCGTTTCCTGTCTTCATCATCATTCATCGCCTTCTATTCTGCATTTTAGTATAGGTCAAGTACCGCTGGCTGCGAAATAATTCGCGAGCCCTTCCGCAATTCCCTGCGCCATCTCATCTTGGAAATCCTCGTCCGCCAAAAGATTTCCTTCCACATAATTTGTGATGAAAGCAAGTTCCACTAAAGCGGCCGGCATCGTAGAGTGGCGGCAAACGTAAAAGCGCGCTTCATGAACGCCTCGATCGCGGCGATCTCCATGCTGGATCATTCCTGCTTGGAGATTTTGCGCCAAAAGACCGTCAAGCCATGTTTTGGGATAGTAATACGTTTCGGTTCCGTTTGAAGAAGCGCTTGTATACGCATTGCAATGGATACTCAAAAATACGTCTACATTCGGCGTGTAGCTCCCGTAATTTACACGCGCCTGTAATTCTTGTGCATCGGTGGCTGTCGGGCCGTAAACGTCCCGGTCGTCTTCGCGCGTCATTACGACGGTGACGCCGGAATTTTCAAGAATATCCCTGACTTTTTTCGAAACTTCCAACGTGACGTCTTTTTCCCGAAGACCTCCGACGCCGACAGCTCCCGTATCCGAGCCGCCGTGCCCGGGGTCGATGACAATCGTGCGCCCTTTTAGGCCCGCTACGTGGCCTCGCCGACCGCCTTCACCGTAAAGCTCGATGATAAGCCGATGAGGTTTTCCTGCGCGCCGGTCTTTTTCCAACGTGTACACACGATAATTACGGTCTGCCGCCGGAACCTGCATTCCTACCATTATCCGAAGTTTTTTCCCGGTATCCTGAAAACGAAGCGTTTTTGCAAACTGCCTGTCCAACAGTATTTCCGTGCGAACATCGCCTTTTTCTGCCTGGTCGACGTCGATTGTCAGGCGGTTCGGATTCAGGATTCCATCGCCTTTTACTTCATAATCGTTGATCGGACCGTTCATTCCGATTTCAATTCGCAGAAAACGTTGTCTTCCTTCTGTTACGACCTGCGACTGAAAGGAAGTCACCTTTCGCATAGACGCCGCAAAAGTCAACGAAGGAATAAGCCACAGGCATAAAGCGACAATCCAGAGCAATTGCCAGCAGCTGCTCTTTTTCATGGGCGGTTCCCCCTTATTTCATTCAGTAAAGACGTAGATTCATTCATTGCTTTTTCTGTCGTTTCAGCATCATATGAAATATGCATGCGCAGATAGTCTCCTTCGTTCAAACCTTTTGGAAGTTCCGACGCTGGAAATACTACTTCATGTTCGTTCTTTCCTACGAGCAGTATTGCGTTGTCGCCTTCAAAGCGATCGATTACCGCTGTCGTCATATTATTTTGCCTCGCTTTATTCCGTCGGTTCGTTTATCTTTCCATATTCCGGCTGTACGGTATAGGTTTTTCCGTCCGATCGAACTGTGATCGTCCCATTTTTATCGGTGCGATAATAATTCATTTCGTGTTTTTGGTATCTGTTAAGCACGGAAGGATGAGGATCGTGGTATTCGTTGTTTTCCCCGCAGGAGATCAGTACGAGTTCGGCGTCGACGGCTTTGAGGAACGACTCGCAAGAGGATGTCTTGCTCCCGTGATGGGAGGCTTTTAATACTTGGCATCGAAGCTCTCCGGCCTCATGACGATTCACAATCCCCTCTTCTGTGGGAATTTCCGCATCGCCGGTCAGCATCATGGAGAAGTTTCCGTACCGTATCCGAGCGACTACTGAATTTAAATTCAAATTCAGTTTGCCGTTCTGTATTCCTCTTTCATCTACCATCTGCTGCGTCGGGCTCAGTACATGAAGCACGGCTCCGCCGCCCAGGTCGAGGACGTCGCCGTCTCGAAGCGAGTAGTTCGGGATTCTTTTCTTTTGAATCGTCTTCAGATATTCCCGATAAATATTCGTCGTAGTCGGCTGACCGTTATCATAAACCTCTTTGACGTCGCAGAGACGAAATACTTCCGCCGCGCCTCCGATATGGTCGCGGTGAGGATGGGTAATGATAAGTTTATCCAAACGGCGCACGCCCTCTTTTTTCAAAGCGGCGCGAAGCCTGCTGATTTCTCCGGTATCGCCGGTATCGACCAGCACCGTTTGTTCCGGCGTATAAATCAGTATCGCGTCCCCTTGCCCGACAGCCAATACTTTGATCGTAACGCCTGTTTCCTTTGGCTGCGAAGAAGACGCCTTCCCCAGCCAGTCCGTTGAAAATCCGCACGCGGCAAAAAGAGCTGAAAACAACGCCAGTATAACAGCCCAAACAGCTTTTCGCATGCCGTCAATTATCCTTCCCGCTTACGCTCCTGTTAAGCCGTATAAAATAAATACGAACGAGCAGGAACAGAAACCACATGAGATACGAGGTCATGTAGATGACGTCGATCATCGTGACGTTGGAAAAATCAACTTTTGAAATGACGATGCCTCCGACAATCATGATGACAAAATCAAGCGGATTGACCCATTTGAAAATTCTTCGAAAAAGATTGAAAGGCGATTTCTTTTTTTCTTCCTTATCCGGCGTCTCAGACGTCTCCGGTACGGGAATCGGCTGTGGGTTATTCGCATGTTTTTTGTGGCTCAT
The DNA here is from genome assembly GCA_016286075.1 of Selenomonadaceae bacterium. Taxonomy (GTDB): domain Bacteria; phylum Bacillota; class Negativicutes; order Selenomonadales; family Selenomonadaceae; genus RUG12372. The sequence goes on along the minus strand of JAEERZ010000060.1, from coordinate 5,959 downwards.
CCGATATTTCTCTGCCTTTCCTTCATGAAAACCGCCTCAAACTCTCTCTACGGCTCAATAGTATACGTGAACGCCCTTCAAAAATCAAATCTATACAGGATTCTTTCAGATTTTATCTTCATATTTCCTTTCGATCCGGCGGAACAGTATGCATCTGCAAAGACGGATTGTTGTCTGTGATCCATCCCAATGACCATTCGTTATTGACAAGAAGTACAGGCCTGTCATTCCGGTCGTAAACGAACATGCCCCTATCCGCGCCGCGAAGGGACTCCGGCGTGACAGGCTTTTCGTCCGGATACGTCAGCCATCGGGCGACTTCAAACGGCTGCATGACCAGTTCGATATCTACCCCGTATTCGCTTTTGAGACGATACGTGAGCACGTCGAACTGCAAAGTGCCTACCGTTCCGACAATATAAGACTCGACACCCGCTCCGGCCTGCCGAAAAAGCTGGATCGCTCCTTCTTGGGTCAGCTGTTCCACGCCCTTGACAAACTGCTTGCGTTTCATCGTATCTTTCGCCTGTACGCGTGCAAATTTTTCCGGAGGGAATACCGGGAAATCGGCAAAGCGGAATTTATGCGACTCGTCGGAAAGCGTATCGCCGATACCGAAAACGCCGGGATCGAAAAGTCCCACGATGTCGCCCGGCCACGCCTCGTCGATAATTTGACGATCCTGCGCGAGAAACTGTTGCGGCTGCGCCAGCTTGATGACCTTATCGGACGACGCGTGCCAAACATTCATATTGCGCTCGAATTTTCCGGATACGATACGAATAAACGCCAACCGGTCGCGATGCGCCGGATTCATATTTGCCTGGATCTTGAAAACGAATGCGGAAAAACGCTCGTCTGCAGGCTGGATGTCGCCGTCCGAAGACGACCGGACGGCAGGCGGCGGCGCAAGACGAAGATACTCTTCCAAGAAGTTTTGCACGCCGAAATTCGTCATCGCGGAACCGAAAAACATCGGCGTGAGTTCGCCGCAGGCAATCTTTTTTTCGTCAAAGGCTTCCCCGGCTTCATCGAGGAGCGTAATATCGTCAAGGAGCGCCTGATACGTTTCCTCGTCGAGAACCTCGCGCAACTCTGGCGCATCGAGCGTGAACTTTTGGGACGTTCTCGTTTCCTGTCCGTGCGTTTCATCCGCCGCGAAAAGTTCTACCAGCTTCGTTTGGCGATCAAAGACGCCGCGATAGCGTCCGTCCGATCCCACCGGCCAATTCATCGGACAGGAACGGATACCCAATACGTTTTCCAATTCGTCCATTAAATCTATCGGAGCCTTCCCGAAACGGTCGAGCTTGTTGACAAACGTAAAAATCGGAATCCGGCGCTCCTTGCAAACTTTGAACAGCTTTTTTGTCTGCGTCTCGACGCCTTTCGCCGCATCGAGCACCATTACCGCGCTGTCCACGGCCATCAACGTACGATACGTATCTTCGCTGAAGTCCTGATGGCCCGGCGTATCGAGGATATTGATCCGGCATCCGCCGTAATCGAATTGAAGCACGCTTGACGTTACGGAAATACCGCGCTGCTTTTCGATTTCCATCCAGTCGGATACCGCGTGACGTTGTGTCTTGCGGGATTTGATTGAACCGGCTAAATGGATCGCTCCTCCGTATAACAGGAGTTTTTCCGTCAGCGTCGTTTTTCCTGCATCCGGATGCGAAATAATGGCGAAGGTTCTCCTTCGATTGATTTCCTGCTGTAATTGTTCGCCCAAAATATTTTCTCCTTTGCTTAATAAATCTTTACTATTATATACTTTTTTCTTGAAAAGAAAAGGAAGCTTCCGTATCCGCTGCAAATATTTTTGTTTCATAGACGAAAATCTCCCCCTGCCCGATGATTGGCAGGGGGAGATTTTTGCCGTCGTTATGCGAAAAGATAACCGTAACGTTTTTGCACTTCTGCCGGGGAAAGCTTAAAGGCTTTTGCGATTTCTTCGTTCGTTAAATCTTCTTTCTCCAAACGTACCATGAAGCCGCGAGCAATCTTGTATGCGGCGGAATCAATATTGACGCGGCGGACCCGCGTCTTTCCCGTCGCGGGGTCTTTGATGTCGTCGAAATACATCGGAACCGCGCCGTCCTTTTGGATGGTAATCATCGCGCCCGTGTTGCCTTCCTTGAGGAAATGCACAGCCGCGTAACCCAGCGAACGCGTATAATCGATGTCATAAGGAATCGGCGAAGTGCAACGGAGCTCGTACCCTATCTCCTTGTCCACAATCGTCATTTTGACTCCGAGCCGGTCGAGCTCTCGAAGCGCCTGTTGCTTCAAGATATCGCCGAAGTCCAGCTCCGCGTAACGAATATGGCCGTGTTCATCCAGCGCAAGATCGCCGAGCATCTTCAGATCCTCTTCCATGATCTTTTCGATAACGCCTTCGGCGATAACGGCCACGCCGTAACTGCGTCCTGCCGCCTTCTGCTTGATGATGGAACCGACCAGGATGTCAACCACTTGATGGAGCGGTATCTTCTCCGCGGAGAATTCTTCCGGAATCACCGTGACCGGCGCGCCTGCGGCCTTACCGATGCCGAGGGCGAGATGGCCTGCCGTGCGGCCCATCGCCACCACGAAATACCAGCGTTGGTTCGCCGTGCGCGCATCTTCCATGAGATTGGCCGCTTCTAAAGCGCCTAAAGCGCGTGCCGTTTCGAATCCGAAGGTCGGAATCCCTTCCGGAAGCGGGAGATCGTTGTCGATAGTCTTCGGCACATGCACGGAACGAATCGGATGACCGCTCTTCGTCGCATGCGCGGCTACCGTCATCGAGCTGAAAGCCGTATCATCGCCGCCGATTGTAACCAAATAGGTAACGCCAAGTTCTTTAAGCGTATTTACAACCGCTGAAAGGTCTTCTTCTTTTTTTGTCGGATTGTATCGGGACATTTGAAGAACGCAGCCGCCCTGCAAATGGATTCTGCTAACATCGTCGTCGGTGAGTTTAACATATTTCTTTTCGCCTTTCGCCAAATGCGAAAAGCCTTCATACATGCCAAGAACGTCCCAGCCCTGTCGATGAGCTTCCAGCGTTACCGCTGAAATAACGCCGTTCATGCCGGGCGCGGGACCTCCGCCGCAAACGATGGCTACCGTTTGTTTCTGCTCGCTCATAAATACTCCCCCTCATAATTTGATCCGAAATACTTTATCAAAATAAATATTCGAGAATATTGTAAAAAATCCTGCAACCGCGGCATGATTATTTTTATTCGGAAAATCTCTTTCGCAAAAAACAAAAACGACAGCTTCGTTATTTCAGGCTGTCGCTTTCGTATTCGTATTCATTTAAAAAACCATCGTTATTATTATCGTTTCTTCATGCGTTCGCCGCGTTTTTTCGTATGCGCTCCCCCACCGGGATTCCTCCTGCTGCGCGGGTTCCGTCCTTTATGGTCCGCGCCTTTTCGGTTCGCATATTTGCTTAACGGCTTGGCCGCTTTTTTCTTTGCCTCGGCACGTTCCTTCAAGGCTTTTTCGCGAATCTTTTCCCGGGCTTTCGCTTTTTCACGGCTTCGCGCCGACCGGATTTTCTCGATGCGGCTTTTGATGCCGCTTTCAATCCGCCGCAGCTGATCGTATTGGCGCGCATTTACGAAAGTGATCGCTTCCCCGGTGTGTCCGGCGCGTCCCGTCCGGCCGATTCTGTGTATATAATCCTCGGTCGTTCTGGGAATATCATAGTTCACAACATGAGTGACGCCCTCGATGTCAAGCCCCCGCGCGGCGATATCCGTCGTCACGAGGATTTGGAGCTCCGCATTTCGGAATCGTTTCAGAACCAGCGTCCTTTGTACCTGTGTCAATTCGCCATGCAGCTCGTCGACAAGATATCCTCGTTTCGCCAGTGCCATTGTTACCTGATGTACTCGCTGGCGCGTCATGCAAAACACCATCATCAAATAGGGCTGCGTTTCGTTGATAAGCGCAGAAAGGCGATCCAGCTTCGCCTCCTCCGTCGTATCCACAACGGTTTGTTTGATGGCGTCAAGCGTAACATTTTCCGCCTCGATCTTTATCTCGCGCGCTTCTTTCATATAGCGCCGTGCGAGCGCTCGTACGCGTTCAGGCATCGTCGCTGAAAACAAAAGCAGCTGCTTGTCGGGCGCGAGCGCTTGCAGCAAAACTTCGACGTCTTCTAAAAATCCGCGCTTCAACATTTCGTCCGCTTCGTCCAGCACGATGCGATTTGCCTGCGCAATGCGCAGCGTCTTTCGGCGCAAATGATCTAACAGGCGTCCCGGCGTTCCGATAATCATCTGCGGATGACGGCGCAGCTTGTCCTTCTGCCGTTCGATATCCTGCCCGCCGTAAAGCGCAAGCGTCCGCAACTCAAAGGCGTCCGCCAGGGATCGGGCGACTTTCGCAATCTGCAAGGTCAGTTCGCGCGTCGGAGTTACAATGAGGACCTGCGTCTCGTCCACATGGCTCTTCATCCGTTCCATCAAAGGAAGCAAAAATGCCAATGTTTTCCCCGTTCCCGTAGGGGCCTGAACGATGACGTCCGTGCCTTTGCGCACCACGGGAATCGCTTCTTCCTGTACGGGGGTCGTTTCATGGATTCCATAACGCCGAAGTACAGCCAGCACTTTATCGGAAATGTTCATTTCCGCAAAACTTTTCATCAGCTTGATAAGACCTCCGTGCCTGTTTCCGTAATCAGGATTGTTTTTTCCCACTGGGCGGAAAGCTTGTGGTCCTTTGTCCGAACCGTCCACCCGTCATTCTTGTCCGTAGTCACTTTATAGGTTCCTTCGTTTATCATCGGCTCAACCGTCAGCACCATTCCCGGAACCAGCAACATCCCGGTATCCTTTTCCCCGACGTGGAGCACAAAAGGCTCTAAATGGAACTCCTTCCCCACGCCGTGTCCGCCTAAATCCGTCACCACTGAGTAGCCGTTTGCGTGCGCGTGCTCTCCGCACGCCGCTCCGATGTCTCCCAGAAAATGCCACGGCTTCGCCGCCTCAATACCCAGTTCCATACATTCTTTCGTCACACGAACCAGACGCTCCGCCTCGGGCGACACTTTACCGATCATGAACATCCGGGACGCGTCTGCGAAGTATCCGTCAAGAATCGTGGTGCAGTCGATATTTACGATATCGCCTTCTTTCAGGATCGTGTCCTTGGATGGGATTCCATGGCATACGACGTCGTTGATGGAAATACAGACGTTTTTCGGATATCCTTCGTAGTCGAGACAGGCGGGAATGGCTCCGTGGGATACGATATAATCATGAGCCGCCTGATCCAGCGTTTCCGTATCGATTCCAGGACGAATCATCTCTGCCATCAAATCGAGCGTCCCATCGTTTATGACTCCGCTCTTCCTTATCCCTTCGATATCTTTTTCATTGTTGATTATTTTTCTTGGCGGTCGTACCTGCCCTTTAAAGACGTTAAACTTCATACTTGCGATACGCTCGTCAAAGGCCAAATGGCAATGCTTGTATTTTTTGCCGCTGCCGCACCAGCACATCGAATTACGTTCCGTCATGGTTTCGCTCCTGTTCTTGGGAAGTATCCATTGATTTCTTTCAAATTGTACGACACGCTCTGCCGTATTTATTTAGTATAGCACAAAGAGGCCGGCTTGCACAGAGGCAAGCCTTGACATATAAGGCTCCTTGCGATATATTTGGATTTAGTATTTGAAACACAAAGGAAGATGCAGATGAATTCAATTCTGATTCGTATCGTTATCGCTGGTCTGATTATTATCGGTGCGGCTTGTTTCGCCATCTTTTCCAAACCGATCGGGATTCCCGTACTGAATTATCATCAAATTAACGATGTGGAAGAAAACATGCTGACCGTCTCGACCAGCGAATTTGAGGCACAAATGGCTTGGCTGGAAGAAAACGGATACCAAACCATCACTGCGTCCGAGCTTGCCGACGCCCTCGAGGGGAAAAGGTCGCTTCCCGAAAAGCCG
>JAEERZ010000059.1 GCA_016286075.1 Selenomonadaceae bacterium | reverse complement strand
CTTCATTTCCCGGAATCGGCGTCGCCGAAATAATGATCGTATCGCCGGGCACAATGGTCACTTTGCGATGCTCGCCTACCGCCATGCGAGTCAGCGCAGACATCGGCTCGCCTTGGCTGCCCGTCGTGATAACGACGACTTGGTTCGGCGAGTAGAAATTGATCTCGTCTATGTCGATAATCGTACCTTCCGGCGCACTGATATAGCCAAGCTCCAATGAAATCGTGACCACGTTCACCATGCTGCGACCGAGCACAGCGACTTTTCGCTTATAACGCACCGCCGTGTCAATGACTTGTTGAATGCGATGGACATTTGATGAGAATGTCGCAACGATGATGCGCTGCTTTGCGTTGTGAAACGCTTTGTCAAAAGCCGCACCCACTGTTCGCTCGCTGGGCGTATGTCCTTCGCGTTCCGCATTCGTGCTATCTGCCAAGAGCAGCAGTACGCCACGATTACCCAAATCAGAGAACCGGCGAAAATCTGTCATTTCTCCATCAATCGGCGTATAGTCAAGCTTGTAGTCGCCTGTGTGGACAATCATGCCCACCGGCGTACGAATCGAGAGCCCCACTGCATCCGGTATGCTGTGATTGACTCGAATGAACCCAACGCTGAAGCAGCCAATATTGATCACATCGCCCGGCGCAACAGGCTTCAGCTTTTCACAGCTCACGCCGTGCTCCTTCAGCCGTCCCGTCAAAATGCCCAGCGTCAACCGCGTACCGTAAACCGGCACGTCAATCTGCTTCAGCAAGTACGGAAGCGCACCAATATGGTCCTCATGCCCGTGCGTGAGAACAATGGCCTTGATCTTTTCGCGATTCTCGATCAGATACGTGATATCGGGAATCACGAGGTCAATGCCAAGCATGTCGTCCTCGGGGAACATCAACCCTGCATCTATCAGCAGGATCTCGTCGTCCACGCGGATGACCGTCATATTTTTGCCGATCTCCCCCAAGCCGCCCAGGGGAATGACCTGCAACTTTTGTTGTCCTTTCGACAAAAAAACAACACCTCCATTTTTTCTTGACTGAAAAGGGAACCTTGATGAAATCCGAACCGTTCAACAATTAAAGAATAACTAAAAAGAATTGACCGTTCTGTTTTCGTTAAAGAATATTATATCCCGAAAAATCCCCGCTTGTCAAAGAAAGAATTGTATTTAGATAAAATTTCTTTTATAATAGTTACATTACTTTAGGGAGGTCTTCTGTTTTGAAAGAACTTGCTTACTATGACGGCGCATTCTTGCCGTTGGACACCTATGCCGTCCATCTGGAGGATCGCGGCTTACAGTTCGGCGACGGCGTATTTGAGACGCTCCGCGTTTACGACGGCAAGTGCTTCGCCCTTGTGGAGCATTTGGACCGCTACCGCCGCTCGATGCGCGAGCTGGCGATTCCCATCACCGACGCCGACGCGGAATTGGTCGGCGTTTTCGGCGAACTGATTGAGAAAACGGAGATACGGGAAGGGATTATCTATTTCCAGCTCACGCGCGGCACCTCGCCTCGCTCGTATCTGCCGCCGAAAATCAACCTGCCCCATCTTAGCATCATAATCCGCGACGTGCCGATCCATACGGACTGGCAGGAAAACGGAATCCGCGCCGCACTGGTCGAGGATATCCGCTGGCTGCGCTGCGACATCGCCTCGCTGAACCTATTAGGCAGCGTTCTCGCCGCCGAGGAAGCGCGGAAGAAGAACGCAAAGAAGGCCCTGTTCTTCCGCAAGGAGAAGAACACCGTCACCGAAGGCGACGACGCCAATTTCTTCGTCGTGAAGGACGAGGTGCTCTGGACGCACCCGGCCAACGAAATGATTTTGAACGGCGTCACGCGCACGATTATCAAGGAAAAGCTTGCGCCCGCTCTGGGCCTCACCGTCGTGGAAAAGACGCTGACGCCCGATTTCGTCAAGGGCGCGGAAGAAGCTTTCTTTACCAACACCGCCGACGAAATCGTGCCGGTGACGATGATCGACCGCGAAGCGATTGCCGACGGCACGCCCGGCGCAATCACGAAAAAGCTCCTCGCCGCGTACAAGGAGCATGTCAAGGAAGAGCTCGCAAAGCCGCTTGATTTATCCTCCCGCGATTGACAACGGAAACGCATTTTCCTATACTATAGAAAAGACATTATACAACAGACGCTTGCGGGAACGGCATTTTCCTTTTCCGCAAACTGATGCAAAAAGATGAAGGAGCGAAAAGACATGGCAAACAATCCCGTAAAAATCACGGAAACGATCCTGCGCGACGCGCACCAGTCGCTTTGTGCGACTCGTATGCGCATCGAGCAAATGGTGCCTCAGCTGGAGGCGCTGGACGCCATCGGCTACAACGCTTTAGAGGCATGGGGCGGCGCGACTTTTGACTCCTGCCTGCGCTTCCTCGGCGAGGATCCGTGGGAGCGTCTCGACACGCTGAAGCAGCATTTGAAAAAGACGCCGATCCAAATGCTCTTGCGCGGCCAGAACCTTCTGGGCTATAACCATTATTCCGACGACGTGGTGCGCGCTTTCGTGCGGCAGGCGTCGAAGCACGGCGTCGCGGTCTTCCGCATTTTCGACGCGCTGAACGACATCCGCAACCTGACCACGGCTATCGACGAGGCTTTGAAGTGCCCCGAAAAGCCGCACGTCCAAGGCTGCCTCGTTTACACCATCAGCCCCTACCACACGAACGAAACCTTCGTGGAACTGGCGAAAAAATTGCAGGAAATGGGCTGCCATTCCGTCTGCATCAAGGATATGTCCGGCCTGTTGAAGCCCTACGTCGCGGAAGACCTTGTGAAAAAGCTAAAGGCCGCCGTTTCCGTTCCCATCGAGCTGCACACTCACTACACCAGCGGCTTCGGCTCGATGGCATACCTGAAAGCCGTCGAGGCAGGAGTGGACATCATCGACTGCGCGCTGGCGCCATTCTCCAACGACACGTCCCAGCCCTGCACCGAGACGATGATAGAGACGCTGGTGGGCACCGAACGCGATACCGGCCTTGACCGTCAGAAGCTGATTCCGATTTCCAAGCATTTCACTAAGGTCAAGCAGGATCTGATCAAGGAATTCGACCTGAAAGGTTATTTCGACGTGAACCCGAACGTCCTCGACTTCCAGATTCCGGGCGGCATGCTCTCCAATCTGGCGAACCAGCTCAAAGAAATGGGCATGGAGGACAAATACCAAGACCTCCTCGACGAAATGCCCCGCGTCCGCGCCGACCTCGGCTTCCCGCCGCTGGTCACGCCGTCCAGCCAGATCGTCGGCTCAATGGCCACGATGAATGTGATGATGGGACAACGCTATAAGACGGTGCCGAAGGAAGTCAAGGATCTCGCCCGCGGCAAGTTCGGACGCACGCCGAAGCCCATCGACCGCGATTTCCTTATCAATACGCTGCACATTCCCGAGGATCAGATTATCGACGACTGCGCGAAAGAGGACGCGAAGGAAAAGACCGTCGCCCAGTTCAAGGAGCAGCTTGCGGGCAAAGGCTACGCCAACGCGCCGGAAGAGGACGTCCTGTCCTACGCTCTGTTCCCGCAGGTCGCGGAAGAATTCTTCAAGAGCAAAGGAAGAATGTAAGAATCGCATAAAAAGCTCCCTGTACGCCGTCTTTTCGGCATACAGGGAGCTTTCTTATTGCCGCTTACCCTTCCGCGTCTTCGTCCATTGCTTCCACGAGGAAGCTAACGGGACGGAAGCCGTCGTTGCAGGAGAGCATCGCGGATCTTTTGTTTTTCATCCACCCGTCGTAAAAATCTTCCGCGCCGTGGGAGAGTGCTAAAACGAAAGGCGACAAAGTTTCCCACGCGCTTTCGCAAAAACCTTCGGGACGCCGCCACCCGTTCGCGACGAAGACCTGCCTTTCTTCCATATCGCAGGCGTGCTCGATGGGATTTTCGTATTTGTCCATCAGGTCCTGATGGCAAACTTTCCGCATGACGGTAATCCTTATCTTTTTCATGGCTTATTCCTTCAAATCCCCGCTGCTGGTAAAGAAGCAGGACTTTCCGATAAACTCGCGCAAAATGGAATTGTTCGGAATGTCGCTTTCGTCATCGATGTTCCCGAACAACGAGAGGAACCGCAAGATTTCCTGCGCCGCGGCATGACCGACTTCCTCCGGCCGCACAGCCTGCAAGAGCGGCAGCGCGTATTTTCGGAGCACGGCAAGCTCATAGATCAGCGCGGAATTGAAAACGGCGTCGGCGTCTTCCTGATACGGGAAAATATTCTTATCCTCGCCCTTCCTGACGTCCGGCCATTGGCGCAGGGTCTTCAGCGCGCTGGAGGCGCGGAACTGGTAATCGCGCACGAGGCGGCGCACAAAGCGCGCGTCGGTGGTCGGAATGCGGTTGTGCATGTCGATATTGAGCTGCGTCAGCGCGCTGACGTAAATCTTGAATTTCTCGTCGCGCGGTACGGCGTGGGTCAGTTCCTCGTTCAGTCCGTGAATGCCCTCGACGATAATCGGCTGCTCCGGCGCGATGGAAAGTCGCGGCCCCGCCCCGTCGTTTCGCTCTCCCGTGACGAAATCGTACCGCGGCAGCACGACTTCCTTGCCCTGCATCAGCGCAACGAGGTCCTTATTGAACAGATCCACGTTCAGAGCGTGCAGCGATTCATAATCATAGGCGCCCTCCGGCGTCAACGGCGTTTCCACCCGGTTCACAAAGTAATCGTCCAAAGAGATGGAGACGGGCATCAGGCCGTTCACGCGAAGCTGCACCTTCAACCGCTGGGCAAACGAAGTCTTTCCTGAAGAAGACGGACCGGCAATCATCACGAGCCGGGCTTTTTTTATGCCCGCCGTGATTTGGTCGGCAATCTCGGCTATCTTTTTCTCATGCAGCGCTTCGGAAACGCGAATCAGATTGCCCGTCTGTCCATACTGGATGCAGCGGTTGAGATCGGGCAGGTATTCGCATTGCAGGATTTTCGCCCAATGCTTCGATTCCCTCAGCGTCTGCGCAAATTTCGGCTGCTCTATCGGCTTGGAAAGTTCGAGCCCATTGCCGCCCCTCGGCGTCCGCAGGAGCACGCCGGGTTTTGCGCGCATCAGATCGAAGCGCCCCAGCTCCCCCGTCCTGTCCAACATAACGCCGTACAGGTCGTCGCACTGTTCGCCGCAAGTGGAGAGCACGATCTCCTGATCCGGCAGCGCACTCAAAAGATTCGCCTTCGGAATCCGCCGTGCCTCTTTGAAGAAACGCACCGCCTCGTCCTTCGGCATGACGCGGCGGCCGATCTCGCGATCCTCCGCCACGATGGCCCGCATCTGCACCTCAATCGCCGAAACGGCTCCGTCCGTCAATCCGCCCGGAATTTCCAAGTCGCAATAAAGGCTGCCGTGCAGCGAAGCGCGCACGATCAGCTCCGCGTTCGCCGCGCCATACAACTCACGCAGGGCAACGATGGCAAGGAACAGCACCGAGCGGCGATAAATTCGCTCGCCCTCCGCGCTCGACAACCTGACCCATACCGGCTGTTTTTCCTCGTCCACCGTCTCGCCGAGGTTTTTCATTACCCCATCAACCACCGCGGCGACGATGATATCATTTCCTTTTTCCTGTCCCGCCGCCAGCTCCCGCAAAGTCTTCTTCATGGTTTCCCGCTCTCCCTTATCCAAGAATCTGCCAAAATAAAAAAGCCCGGAAAAGCCTTCGCCCTTCCAAGCATAACCACCTCATCCAAAACTAAAAAATCCAAAGCGCGACCTGATAGATCAGCGACCCGATCAATGCCGTGCAGGGTATCGTCAGCACCCAGGCCACCAGCATCTGCTGCGCGACGCCCCACCGCACCGCACGAATCCGCTTCGCCGTGCCGACGCCCATGATGGAGCCGGAAACGACGTGCGTCGTACTGACCGGAAGATGCAGCATCGTCGCGGAAAAAATGACGAGGGACGAATTGAGGTCCGCCGCGAAGCCGCTGATCGGTTCCAATTTGAAAATCTTGCCGCCGATGGTCTTGATGATGCTCCAGCCGCCCATCGCCGTACCGATGGCCATCGCCGTCGCCGCCAGCAGTTTCACGACCGTCGGCACCTCAAATTCGCTGATGTAGCCGCCGGAAAGGAGCGCCAGCGTGATAATACCCATGGACTTCTGGGCGTCGTTGGAGCCGTGGGAAAAGGCCATCATCGCCGCCGAAACGATCTGCATCCTTTTGAAGCGCCCGTTGACGATATACGGCGACGAGCCTCCGAACAGGAAATAGAGCAGATGCATCACAAAATAGCCCGTGATAATGGCAATCAGCGGCGAAAGGATCAACGAAAGGATGATTTTCCCGATGCCGGCGAGATTCAGCCCGACGATACCCGTGGAAACGAGCACCGCGCCGATAATGCCTCCCACCATGGCGTGTGAAGAACTGGACGGCAGCGCCAGCTTCCAGGTAAAAAGATTCCAAAAGACCGCGCTGACGAGCGCGGCAATCAGGACGTGCTCATCCACGTGCATCGCCGAACTGACGATATCGCCGCCGATGGTTTTCGCCACGCCCGTGGAATACATCGCGCCGAGAAAATTCAGCACGGCCGCCATCAGGATCGCGTTCCTCGGCGCAATCGCCCGTGTCGAAACGGAAGTCGCGATCGCGTTCGCCGTGTCATGGAAGCCGTTGATGAAATCAAACAGCAGCGCGAGGCCGATGACCGTGAAGATCATATACTGAAGCTCAGGCATATTTCATGACCACGCCGCGAATCATATCCGAAACGTCTTCGCAATGATCCAGCGTGTCCTCCAAATTTTCCAAGATGTCTTTCCACTTTATGAGCTCGATGGGGTCTTTCACGTTGTCGAAAAGGAAGGCAATCTCCTGCCGATACACGCGGTCGCCTTCGCTTTCCAGCTTGCCGATCTTGTGCGTAGACTCCAAAATGAGTTCGCGGTTCTTCTTGATGTCCTTCAAAAACTCGAAAGCCTTGATGAGCTCGCTGGTCGACTCCAAGAGCAGTTTCGTCATGGAAACGACGCCCGCCTTCGCCTGCCCCGTACGATAAATGACAATCCGCTGCAGCGTCGTCTGCAAATAATCGACCCCGTCGTCGAGGCCGTTCGCCAGCGCGAAAATATCCTCGCGGTCAATGGGCGTGATGAAGGTCTGGTTCAGCTCGTCAATGATCTGGTCGTTAATGGCGTCCGCCTCGTGCTCCAAATCAATGATGGCCTTCATCTTCTCCGCCGCCTGCGTATAATCCAACATGACCTCGTCGAGCATCAACGCGCCCTTGTAAAAGCAATTGGCGCTCTCGACAAAGTGATCGAAAAACTCCGTATTCTTGTGCTGAAAATTGAACATGCGATCCCCCCGCACATAGCCGTAGGTAATTAGACCGAAAAAACACTCCGCCTACAGCAATCCGCCTACACTATAACATGAAATCCCCGGCTCGGCAATATCCTGCCAAAGCCCTGTGCGGGCGCGCTATTTCTTCCTTACCAGCTCCGCCAACTCCTCAAAATCCCTCTTAATCTGGAAGTATTCGTCAGCGAACTTCAAGGCGGCCAACGTCCCTACCCGCGCGCCGGAAAAATTCCCCCGCTGCGCAACGGCTCTCATCTCCCGGTCGACAAAAGACGCAAGCTTCTTGAGGTACTCGGGGTCTCGATCCGTTTTCAGCGGATACGACTCGCCGAAAATCTCAACGACAATCTTTTGGTCCATAGTACCTCTCCTTATAATAGAAATATCACATCCGAAGCGTCGCTCCGAACTCCGTCCCCGCCGCCTCTACAATCTTACCAACGGCCGCGTCGACTTCCTCGTCCGTCAGCGTCTTTTCGCCGGACTGGAAATGCAGCGCGAAGGCGAGGCTCTTCTTGCCATCGTCGATGGGTTTTCCCGTATAAAGGTCAAACAACGTGACGTCCTTGAAATACGGCCCCGCATTCTTCTTGATCGTACGCTCCACGTCCGCCGCGTTGGTCTCCTGCGGGACAATCAGCGCAAGGTCGCGGGAAACGCCCGGATATTTCGGCAGCGACTGGGACGTGAAGTTCTTCGCCGCGTTCGCCAGAAGCGTCGCCACGTCCATCTCGAAGACGTACAGCTTTTTCGAGACGCCGAAGGCTTCCTGCACCGCCGGATGCACCTCGCCGACCACCGCCAGCACGTCCTTGCCTTTTTTAAACACCGCCGTTTTGCCCGGATGCAGCGCAAAATGCTCGCCCGGCTCAACGGTATAACGGGAAACCGAAAGCGCCGCGAAAAGCTGCTCCACGACGCCCTTGGCGTCGTAAAAGTCGATGGCCGCATTGTCCTGGCCCCAGCCCACAGGCGTCCGCCGTCCGGTCAAAATGCCCGCCAATTTCAGGACCTCATCCGGCTGTTCCGTCACAGGAAGCGCCTTCGGCAAAAAGACCGGGGCAATCTCAAAGAGCCGGACGTCCTCGTTCTTGCGCGAGAAGTTGCGCACCGCGTTTTCAAAGAGATTCGTCAACAGCGTCGTGCGAACCAGCGGATATTCGTCCGTCAGCGGATTCATGATCGGAATCGCACGGCGAAGCTCGCTGTCCTCCGGCACGTTCAGCTTGTCGAACATCGTCGGGTGCGTGAACGCAAAGGAACGGGCCTCGTCCATGCCGAGAGACGCGAGGACGCGTCGGATTTTATCCGAGAACGCCTGCCGCGCGCTCTGACGCGCTTCCATTACCGCTCCCTGCGGCGTCGTGGAAGGGATATGATCGAAGCCGTGAATGCGCGCGATCTCCTCGGAAATATCCTCCATGCAGAACACGTCGCCGCGCCAGCTCGGAACGACGGCGCGATAAGCGTCCGCCCCCTTGCCCTCGACGACGAAGCCGAGGCTTTCAAGAATTTCCTTCATTGTCGCGCCGGAGATATCCGTACCGAGCCGCCCGTTGACCTCCGCCACCGTGAACTCAACGACTGCGGACTCCTTTCTCACCGGATAAACGTCGACGACGCCTTTCGTCACCGTGCAGGCGCCCATCTCCGCAAGAAGCTGCGCCGCCCGGTCAAGGGCGCGCACCGTCCCCGTAACGTCCACGCCGCGCTCGAAACGTCCCGACGCCTCGGAATGAAGTCCCAGCGCGCGGGAGGTTCGGCGAATCGACGGACCGTTGAAGGACGCCGCCTCCAAAACCACCGTCGTCGTCTTTTCCGTGATTTCCGTTTCAAGGCCGCCCATGACGCCCGCGAGACCCGCCGGTTTTTCCGCGTCGGCAATCACGAGTTCGCCGCCCTTGGCGAGACGCGAAGAATCGTCGAGGGTGTGGACGTTTTCGCCCGCAGCCGCGCGGCGCGCCGTCAGCGAATGGCCTTTTACTTCGTCGTAATCGTAAGCGTGCATCGGCTGGCCGAGCTCCACCATGACGAAATTCGTCACGTCGACCACGTTGTTGATGGCGCGAATCCCAGCGCCTTCCAGCCGCTTCTGCATCCACTCCGGGGAGGGACCGATTTTCACATTTTTCAATACCCGCGCGGAAAAACGCGAGCAGAGGTCCGGCGCGTCGATGGCGATTTTCACCATGTCCTCCGCCTTCGCCCCGTCGTCTTCCTTCGCGGCGATTTCCGGCCAATGCGGCTTTTTCCCGGTCAGCACGGCGATTTCCCGCACGATGCCGAACACGCTGAAGCAGTCTCCGCGGTTCGCCGTCAGCTCGAACTCCAAAACGCAGTCGTCAAGGCCGAGGGCTTTCGCCGCGGGCTGCCCTACCGGCGTATCGTCGGGCAGGATATAAATGCCCGTTTTCTGTTCCTCCGGCAAATTCGCAAGCTCCATCTTCAGCTCGTCCGCCGAGCAGAGCATTCCCATCGACACGACGCCGCGC
This sequence comes from Selenomonadaceae bacterium, assembly GCA_016286075.1. GTDB lineage: Bacteria > Bacillota > Negativicutes > Selenomonadales > Selenomonadaceae > RUG12372. Next base: position 306 of record JAEERZ010000059.1, on the reverse strand, counting down.
AGCTTGCCCTTCGAGATTTTCTGCCCGTTGGGCAGATGCGCGCCCACCAGAGCCACCGGGACGACCTGGCCCTGCTTGACGTTCGGCGCGCCGGTCACGATGGTCAGCGGCTCTTTTCCGCCCACGTCTACCTTGCAGACCTGCAAATGATCGGAATCGGGATGCGGAGCGACTTCCACAAGCTTTCCCGTCACGACCTTGTCCAGCCCCTCGTCCGCGCGGACGACGTTTTCCACCGGCACGCCCGCCATCGTCAGAAGATCGGCGAGCTGTTCCGGCGTCTCATCAAAATCAATATAGTCTTTC
>JAEERZ010000058.1 GCA_016286075.1 Selenomonadaceae bacterium | reverse complement strand
TTCTTGAAAAAAATTGCAGCGAATGAAAAATCCAAAACCGAAAGAATGTTTCACGTGAAACATTTTGAGAAATTATTTCAACATGTTCCCCAAAAACATCCGCGTCCTTTCTTCTTTCGGATTTCCGAAAAGCTCGGCGGGCTTGCCCTGCTCGACGATGACGCCGTCCGCCATGAAGATGACGTAGTTCGATACGTCCCGGGCGAAAGTCATTTCGTGCGTGACGACCACCATCGTCATGTGCTCCGCCGCCAGCTCGCGCATCGCTTTCAATACTTCGACCGTCAGCTCCGGGTCGAGAGCCGACGTCGGCTCGTCGAAAAGCATGATGTCCGGCTTCATCATCAGCGCCCGCGCGATGGCCACGCGCTGCTGCTGTCCGCCGGAAAGCCGAGACGGATAGGCGTCGCACTTATCGTAGAGTCCGACTTTTCGCAAAAGGTCCTCCGCCGCAGGCTGGATCTCCTCACGGGTCTGCTTCTTGACCTGCATCGGCGCTTCCATCAGATTTTCCAACACCGTCATGTGCGGAAACAGATTGAACTGCTGAAACACCATGCCCATGTAACCTAAAAGCTCCCGCGCTTTTTCATTCGGCGCGTACTCCGCACGACCGGAAGCATCGTTTTGCACGAGCAATTCGCCCTTGACTTCAATCGAACCGCTGTCGATTGTCTCCAAACGGTTCAGGCAGCGAAGCAACGTGCTCTTGCCAGAGCCGGACGGACCGATGATGGAAAGCACTTCGCCCCGGCAGATATCGAGGGAGATCCCCTTCAAGACTTCATTGTCATGGAAGGATTTGTGTATATCGCGAACGCGCAGCATGTACTCCACGTTATTCGTCGTATTTTCCATAATGCGCCTCCAGCCGCTTGAAAATCGCCGTCAAAACCGCGGTCATAACCAGATAAAACGCCCCCGCGATGAAGAACGCGGTCATGTCGAAATCCCGCTGCACAATGGTTCTCGCCACGCGCAGAAGGTCGTTCATCGCCAAGATATAGATGAGAGACGTGTCCTTGACGAGATTGATCGTTTCGTTGCTGATCGGCGGCAGCGTCCGATGAATCATCTGCGGCAGGATGATTCTCCGCATCGTCTGCGAGTAGGTCATCCCCAGCGTCTTCGCCGCCTCATACTGCCCCCGGGGAATCGCCTGTATGCCCGCCCGGAAGATCTCGGCGAAATACGCGGCGTAATTCAGCGTAAACGCGAGCAGCGCCGCCGCTATATCCGAGAACCGCACGCCCACCATCGGCAGCGCGAAGTACACGAAAAGAAGCTGGAGCATCAGCGGCGAGCCGCGCATAATCCAAATATAGACGTCCATCAAAACCGCCAAAGGCCGGATACCGGACAGCCGCAAAAGCGCGACGAAAAAGCCGAGAGGCAGCGACATCGCCAGCGTGAGAACGAAAATCTCCAGCGTTATCTTTGAGCCCGACAATATGGAAAGCACGGTTTCCATCAATTTTTCCATGAACTATCTTCCTTTATCAAAATGAAGTATTACTTGGATAGTATAGCAGAAAAGAAGCGCTGAGGAAAGGGCGGGAAAAGAAAACCACCGTCCGAAATAATCCGGGCGGTGGGAAGATTCTGTAGAAAATCTTATTTCTTTTTCTTGGCAGCAGCCTTCTTCGCGGCAATGGCCTTCTTGATGTTGTTGACGAATTCCTTGAATGCCGGGCTGGCTTTGAAAGTCGGCAGCTTGGCGGCTGCGATCTTGATCGGAGCGCCCGTCTGCGGGTTGCGGCCCATGCGCGCAGCGCGGTTCGAAACCTTGAACGTACCGAAGCCCAGGAACGGAACCGTGTCGCCCTTCTTCAGTGCGCCCTTGATAACCTCATGGGCAGCCGCAACTACGGCCTGCGCCTCTTTTTGGGTTACCCCAGCCTTCGCGGCGGTTGCTTTGATGAATTCTGCCTTTTTCAAGAATATACCCTCTTTCTATAAGATTGAAATTACGGCAAATTGCCTCACTGCGTGTATTATATCACACCACTTTCGCTCTGCCTATAGGTTTTTGAAGATTTTTTAAAATTTTTTTGCTGAAAATACGGGATTTGGGGATAACGAGGAAACTTTTTTGAGTGATTCCATGCCTTCTCTGCCGTGATTTTTTCTCCGGCCATTCGATTTCTTGACACACGCGAGCGATTATACTAATATGATGAGGCTGAAATTTTGTATTATAAGGTAAGAATCACAGGAGGCAGACAAAGTACGATGAGCACGAACGAGAAACTGAGAAACGTGGCGATTATCGCGCACGTAGATCACGGCAAGACGACGCTGGTGGACGCGATGCTGAAACAGAGCCACGTGTTCCGCGCCAACGAGCAGGTCGCAGAGCGCGTAATGGATTCGGGGGATATCGAGCGAGAGCGCGGCATCACCATTCTCTCGAAGCATACCGCCGTTATGTATAAGGATATAAAAATCAATATCGTCGACACGCCGGGCCACGCGGACTTCGGCGGCGAAGTGGAGCGCGTGCTGAATCTCGTAGACGGCGTGCTGCTTCTCGTAGATGCCTTCGAGGGTCCGATGCCGCAGACGAAATATGTGCTCCGCAAAGCTTTGGAGCAAAAGCTGAAGCCCATCGTCGTCATCAACAAAATCGACCGCCCCGATCAGCGCGTGGACGACGTATACGACGAAGTGCTGGAACTTTTCATGGAGCTGGGCGCGGACGACGACCAGCTTGATTTCCCGGTGGTCTATTGCGCGGCGCGCGACGGCATCGCCAAACTCGAAATGAGCGACGCCAGCGACAATCTGACGCCGCTGATGGATACGATCATAAAGGAAATCCCGGCGCCGAAGGGCAACGAGAACGGGCCTCTGCAGCTCATGGTGACGACTCTCGACGCCGACGAGTACGTGGGCAAGGTCGCCATCGGCCGCGTAATGCGCGGCGCGGCGAAACCGAACCAGAACGTAGTGCTGCTCGGCGGCGACGGCGAGACGAAGGCGAAAATCGCGAAGGTTTTCGTCTATCAGGGATTGAAGCGCGTGGAGACGGAAAGCGCAGGCATCGGCGAGATCGTCGCGCTTACGGGTCTCGGCGACGTACGCATCGGTCAGACGGTGGCGGACGCGGAAAATCCCGAGGCGCTGCCCACCATCAATATCGACGAGCCGACGCTTTCGATGACCTTCGGCGTCAATACGAGCCCGTTCGCGGGCCGCGAGGGACAGTTCGTGACCTCGCGCCATATCCGCGACCGGCTTTTCAAAGAAGTCGAGACGAACGTCGCCCTCCGCGTCGAAGAAACGGACTCAGCGGATACGTTCAAGGTCTCGGGCCGCGGCGAGCTCCATCTTTCCATCCTGATCGAGACGATGCGCCGCGAAGGTTACGAGCTGCAGGTCGGCAAACCGGAAGTTATCTATAAGACCATCAACGGACAGAAATGCGAGCCGATGGAAAACCTGACCGTCGAAGTGCCGCAGGAATACATGGGCACGGTTATGGAACTCTTGGGCAAGCGCAAGGCCGAACTCTCCAACATGACCGAGGGCAACGGCTATATGCGCCTCGAGTTTATCATTCCGGCGCGCGGGCTGATCGGCTTCCGTTCGGAACTTTTGACCAGCACGAAGGGCAACGGCATCATGAGCCACATCTTCCACGGCTACGCGCCGTACAAAGGCGATATGGAAGGCCGCGAGCACGGCTCCCTCGTCGCCTTCGAGCAGGGCGAGACGACGGGCTACGGCATTTACACCTTGCAGGATCGCGGCACGATGTTCATCTCTCCGGGGCAGATGGTCTACGAGGGCATGATTGTCGGCGAAAACTCCCGCGAGCTCGACATCGACATCAACCCCTGCAAACAGAAGCATGTATCGAATATGCGTACCTCCTCCTCCGACGAGGCGATCCGTCTGACGCCGCCGCGCATCTTAAGCCTGGAGCAAGCGCTGGAGTATATCAAGGAAGACGAGCTGGTCGAAGTCACGCCGCAAAACGTACGTCTCCGCAAGGCTGTGCTCGACCACACGACGCGCGGCCGGACAAGGAAAAACGCGGTCAAGGCGGCGCGGGCATAACCACGCATACGAACGACTTTGTGAAATTCCAATGAAAAATTTTAAAAAAATTTAAAATTTTTCTTGCAACGAAGCGAAAAATAAGGTATAGTGTAAATTGCCACAAAAGGCAAAGGGTATTGTCAGTAGCATTTGAATGGGGATTCAAGTGCAGACCTCGCGAAAACCGGGCAATCTCGTGTTTTCAGGATTGGGGAGTCCATGAGGCGACGATATCGAGGGGAAGTTTCATTAGGGGTAGTAGCAGTGGAGGCGGAGTTATTATGGGGTTCGTAGACAAAATCAAGGAATTGATCGACATCGGTGAAGACTACGACTACGAAGACGAAGAGTTTGAGGAAGTCGAAGAGGAATCGGCAGTAAAGGCGCAAAAAGTCGCTGTCGGCGCTTCTGCGGCTACCGCGTCAGTTGCGGCAAAGCCTTCCTCAACCATTTCACAGGGAGCCGTCGCAGCACAGCGTCCTAAACTTACGGTACATACGACAAAAGTTTCTGAACTGGCGATGGAGATTCACGTCCCGTCAAATTATGAGCAGGTAGCCCGCATCGCGGACGACCTTCTGGCAAATCATGCGGCGATCGTGAACTTTGAGCGCGTGGCAGGAAACGAGCAGCAGCGCATCTTTGATTTCATCAACGGCGTTTCTTACATGCTGGATTGCGCCGCCAAACGCGTTTCGACCAATCTGATGCTTTATGTGCCCAACGGAGTCGACGTGGCGACAGCGATGGCAAAGCACCGGTAAAAAGCAACCACAGAGAGAAACAACAACCCCCTGCCTGAATCGAAGGCAGGGGGTTGTTTTATGTCCAAATGAAGAATCATTGAAAAGAAAAAGCCAATATTTTTTACCGCAATGTGAGAAGCGACTCAGAAAACGGCGGATAATGAACGCCCTTCTCCGTAATGATTGCGGTAATCAGATCGGCGTCGGTCACGTCGAATGCGGGATTGAAAACCTTGACGCCCTCGGGCGCCATGCGCTCCTTATACCACATGGTCGTGACTTCTTCCGGCGGCCGCTGCTCGATCTTGATGTCCTTCCCCGTCGGCGTATTCATATCAATAGTCGAAGACGGCGCGCAGATATAGAACGGCACACCGAAACGCTTTGCGGCAATCGCCAACGGGAATGTGCCAATCTTGTTCGCGGCGTCGCCGTTTGCCGCCACGCGGTCGGCTCCGGTAAATACCGCGTCCACCCAGCCGTTTCTCATCGCCGAAGCCGCCATACCGTCGCAGAGCAACGTCACGTCCATGCCCGCCACAGAAAGCTCGTAAGCCGTCAGCCGCGCGCCCTGCAACAGCGGACGCGTCTCGTCGCAGAAAATCCGGAAACCGTAGCCGCGCTCATGACCTAAATACATCGGCGCCGTCGCCGTACCGTAGCGGCTCGTCGCCAGCTGCCCAGCGTTGCAGTGCGTTAAGAGCCCCATGCCCGGTTTCAAAAGGGAAAGCCCATGCTCGCCGATGCTCCGACACATCTCGATATCTTCCGCCTGTATGGCGCGCGCCTCCGCCAGCAGGCGCTTTTTTATTTCCGCGACGGAATCTTCGCGACCCGCTTCGACGATCTTTCCCATACGGGAAAGCGCCCATGAGAGGTTGACCGCCGTAGGCCGCGCGGAATTCAGATACGCCTGCGCCTCGGCAAATTTCTTCGCAAAGACGTCATAATCCGTCGCATCGATTTCCTTTGCCGCAAGATAAATCCCGTAAGCCGCCGCCACACCGATAGCGGGCGCGCCGCGCACCTGCAGCAGATAAATCGCGTCCCAGATCTCCTTCTGCGTCGTCAGTCGCAGGATTTTTTGCTCGTTCGGCAGACGTGTCTGGTCGATAATGACGAGGGCCGAAGCTTCGTCGTCCAGCGCCACCGTCTCAAAGCCAAGTCTGTTGTCAGCCATCATGGACGCTCTCCTTTTGCGGCGCCGCCGCGTTTTTCCCCTGCTCCGCCATCGTATAGATGCGAAGAGCACGTTTCACCGTATCGACGGAAAGCGGCAGCGCCGGTCCGCGCTCGCCGTCAAGATCGCTCTCCGCCGGCGTATCCGATTCCACGACGAAAGATTTTGCCTGCACATACAGAATGTTCTTCTCGCCCGGCTTGATCGTCCCCGATACGACGTCTTTCGCCAGCGCCATGAATTCCGTAATGCCGGTGTCCTTCACCACGAGCAGATCCAATTTCCCGTCGTCAATCTCCGCCTTCGCCGCCACGTTTTGCATACTGCCAGCCACGGAACTGTTGACGATGACGAAAAGATAAGCGCCCGTTTCATATTCCTCGCCGTCCGCCTTGATATGCAGATGCAGCTTGTGAAGCTTCGGTATTTCTCCTATGCCTCGCAGATAGTAAGCCATCTTTCCCATCGCGTGCTTCAGGCGCACGTTGACTTCATGGGCTACGGAAGTCAGCGCCCCCGCGCTGGCAACGTTGATAAAATATTCCCCATTCGCACAGCCCACGTCTACTGGGCGGGAAATATCGTCCACGATACAGTCGAAATACGCTTCAAGGTCGCTGTTGACGCCAAGATAGGTAGCGAAATCATTGGACGTGCCGCTGCCGATGATGCCGACGGGCAGGGAAAGCTTCTCCCGCATCAGCACGTTGACCACCTCATGCAGCGTCCCGTCACCGCCTGCGGCCAGTATTCCCTCCGGCGCAGCCTCCCGGATAAAATCCCCCATTTTCGTATCGCCGAGGCTTGTCCGATAGGGAATCAGCATCGTCTGCCGACGTTGAAACGCCTCGATGATCCCGTCCAGCCGCTGGCGGAACGTCGCATGGCCGGACACGGGATTATAGACAAGAACATATCGTTTCATCATGACTCATTCTCCGTCGGCGTCTTGAAAACGCCCACTCGCCGCAAAATGCGGATAAACGTATGGCCGACCATCGGCACCCGCTCCATGTCCTCTTCGCCGATGCCGCCGATCACGAGCATAGCCGCGATATAAACCGCGCATCCGACGAAGGTCGCGCCGAAGGTGGATACCGCGTTGATTCCCCACGCCGCGATCGTCGTATCATAGAAAAACTTCACGGCAACCGCCATGACGACGGAAGCGCAGCACGCCTTGAAAAGATGCTTCCACTCCATCGAGCAGCCGACATATTTATAAATGAAAAACATATTGATGAACGCCGCGACGCCCATATCCGCCGCCGTGGCGAATGCCGCGCCGAGGATGCCCAGCGTCGGAATCGCCGTCAGCGTCCAGTTCAGGATAACCTTCGCCACCGCCGCCAAAATCATATTGACCATCGGAATCGTCGGATGGCCGAGTCCCTGCAGGATGCCCGTAGAGACTTGATGAAGTCCCAAAAGCACGATGCTGAACGAGCAGGCCCAAACCGCAGGGCCCGCGCCCGGAGCGCTGTATATCAATGTCGAAATCGGCGTCGCCAGCATCAGCACGATGATGAACGCCGGGAAACAAACGAAGTGCGAGATGCGAATGCCCGCGGCGGACTGCTCGTAAATGCGCGCCTTGTCCCCCACCGCCCGGGCCTCGGAAAGCGCCGGAATGATACTGACCGCCAGCGACGCCGTAATAATCGTGGAAAGATTTACCAGCGGCACCGCCATCCCCGTCAAGTACCCGAAAAGCTCCGTCGCCTGGTTGACCGTATAGCCCGCAACTTCGAGACGCTGCGGCACGATGGCGAGATCGAGGTTCGACACCACGGGAAGCATGATGCTCGCCGCCGACACAGGGAGCGCCAGCTTGAACAGGCGATGCAATATCTTCCAGCAGGATTCCTGCTCCATCTCCGGCTTCGGCAGGAGCTCCTCCGGCGTATAGTCACGGCTGATATCGCGGTCAAGCTGCCAATGGTACCAGACCAGAACGATCAGACCCGTTATCGCGCCGGCGCAGGCGCCGAAACTTGCGCCCGCCGCCGCGTATTCAAGCCCCTGCGGCAGGAACAGCCGCGCCAAAAGCACCATCGTGATCACGCGGAAAATCTGCTCGACGATCTGCGAGACCGCCGTCGGCGTCATGCGCTGCCAGCCCTGCAAATACCCGCGGGAACTTGCTAAAAGGGTTACGAAGAAAATCGCCGGCGCCAGTACTACGACGGAATAATAAGCGCGAGGATCGCGAATGAATTGATATTCAATCAGCCAGCCCGCGCCGAAATACGTCAGGAGCGAGAACAAAACGCCCGTCACCAACATCAGCGCCATGGAAATGCGGAACACGCGCCGCGCGCCCCAAATATCCTTGACCGCCACACGCTCCGCCGTGATAATGGAAATCGCCACCGGCACGCCGGCCGTCGAAACGGAAAGCGCGAAAAAGTAAATCGGAAACGCCATCTGGTACAGACCGATGCCTTCTCCGCCCAAAACCCGGGACACGAAAATCCAGTTCAGCGAGCCGATAATCTTTACGACGATGCCGGCAATCGTAAGGATAAACGTGCCCTTCATCAGGGATTCGCCCTTCGTGGACTTATTTTCTTCCTCCATTGCCGTCACCACCCTTCTCTTTGCAAAAAAGCCCGTTTACTATATAATAAATATGTCAAAAATAATATGGTTTGATACTCGTCCCATACATAAGGAAGATTATATCATTTATCCGCCGTTGTTTCCAGTCAAATCAAGAAATTTGAGGGATTTCAATGAAAATCAATCGGATTCGATTCGACATTTCCGTCGGACGCAACAAACCGGAAAACATCCTGAACAAGGAAAACGCCTGTCCCTTCTGCCATCCGGAAGGATTGACCGACATCCTCTCCACCGGCGAGGGCGGCATCATCCTGCTCAAAAATAAATACAACGTCCTCTCCGACGCCGACCAATTCGTATTGATAGAGACCGACCGCTGCGGCGTCGATATGCCCGACTATACGCCGGAACACATGCGCCGCGTTGTCCGTTTCGGCGTCGATACCTGGCGCGGATTTGAAGCCAGCGGAAAATACACCGCCGTGATTTTCTTCAGGAACCACGGACACCTGTCCGGCGGCACCATGCGCCACGCCCACATGCAGCTTGTGGGTTTTTACGACGCCGACCCATCCCTGTTCCCCGGCGAGGAAGAGGATTTCGACGGCCTTCCCATCGTCGAGGAAAACGGCGTCCTGCTGAACGCAGCCACATATCCCCGTATCGGATTCGGCGAATTCAATCTCATTTCCACGCCCGACGTCCCTGACATTTTCGCCGATCTGCTGCAAAAAACGGTCGCCTATGTACGCGACCGCTTTAAAAGAAGCCAGGACAGCTACAATATCTTTTTCTATCATTTGGGCGAAAAAATCGCGGCAAAAATCATGCCCCGCTTCCCCACCTCCCCGCTTTTGATCGGCTACGACATGCGGATACTGCCGAGCAATCTGCCGAAAATGGTCGAGGATTTTCGGAAACATTATTTATGAAATCGAAAAACAATCGTCAAAAAAGACTGCCTCGCGGCAGTCTTTTTTCCATTAGTATTGCCTTGCCCCGAAAATCGCCGTGCCGACGCGGACAAGATTCGCCCCTTCTTCGACGGCTATTTTGTAATCGTGGGTCATGCCCATCGACAGGTATTTCATTTCGGAGGAGAACAACGGGAAATCTCTCAGGCGGTCGAAAATCTCGCGCATCTCGCGAAACAGCGGGCGACATTCCTCCACGTCCTCGTAATTCGGCGCAATGCACATGAGCCCGACGAGATGCACGTTTTTCATCATGTCCGCCTTTTGCACGAGGATCGGCAAATCTTCCTTATAGATTCCGAATTTGCTGTCCTCCTGCGCCAGATTGACCTGTATCAGAATATCCTGCACCTTATGGATTTTCTGCGCGGCGTCGTTCACCGCCGTCAAGAGATGCTCGCTGTCTACGGAATGAATCAGGTCGAAAAGCCTTACCGCCTGCTTCGCCTTGTTCGTCTGCAAATGTCCGATCAAATGCCACGAAACGCTTCGTTCCAGCGTTTCTTTTTTTTGCGCCGCCTCCTGCACGCGGTTCTCGCCGATAATGGCCGCCCCCGCGTCGATGGCTTCGCGCATCGCCTCGACGCCGTGGTTTTTCGTCACGGCAATCAATCCCACCGGCTCATCTTTTCCTGCGCGTCGACAC
>JAEERZ010000057.1 GCA_016286075.1 Selenomonadaceae bacterium | reverse complement strand
TTCGCGCCGAGCTCGTCGCCCTTGCGGCGCATTTCCTCGTTGATCAGCGAGGAGAACAACACGACAGGAACGTCGTGCAGGCGCTCGTTGGCGCGAACCAGCTTCAGCAGGCGATGGCCGTCCATCTGGGGCATCTCGATATCGGTGACGACGAGGCGGACAAGGCTTTCGATGGGCGCGTCCTTCGCGGCGAGGGCTTCCAGATAATCCCAAGCCTCTTTGCCGTTGGCATAGGGTTTGACGTAATTGTAGCCGGCCTCGTGCAGCGTCGTGGTCAACAGGTCGCGCAGCATCGGCGAATCCTCGGCGACGACGATATGCTCCTTGGAGCGGCGTTCCTTGAGGTCGGCCTCCGCCTCCTCGAAGGTGGTCAGCTTCGCGTTGATTTCCGGATTGACCTCGGCGATGATCGTCTCAAAGTCGAGCAACAGCACGATCTTTTCGCCGAATTTCACGATGCCGACGACGCGGGACTGGTCGCCGACTTCCGGCGCCGGCTCCATGTCTTTCCAAGAAACGCGGTGAATGCGGGAGACGTTGTCCACCAGGAAGCCGATATAGTAAGCGTTGATTTCCGTGACGATGATGTTCTTCGCGCGCTCGGTTCCCGGCACGTTCAAGCAGCGCGGCAGATTGACGAGCGGCATGGAACGCCCGCGCAGCGTGAACAGGCCGTCGATGTACGGATGCGCCTGCGGCATTTCCGTAACAGGGAAATCCGACGCCGTGATGACTTCACGCACCTTGGCGACGTTGATGCCGTAATTGACGTCTCCGATGCCGAATTCGACGATTTCAAATTCGTTCGTACCTGTTTCAAGAAGGATGCCTTTTTTATCCTCTGCCATGCAATCGCCCCCAAAATTTCCTCCGCCGACAACACGGCAAAGGTTCTCATTAATATTAGTGATTCGCCGCGCGTGAAAAAAATCCTGCTTCCCCGCAAAAAAAGCTTTGCCGCACAGCTTCCGCTTTATTATATCATAGCTGTCGGAAAATTTACAACGCTTTCTTCGTTTCTTTTAAGAATCTTTTACATTTTCTTCCGTTTCGCCGCGCAGATACGTCCACCCGTCCCGCTGCTCGATCTTGCCTTCTTTCAGGAGACGCCCCAGCGCCCGCTTGAAGGCGGCCTTGCTGACGCCGAACTTGTCCCGGATGACTTCCGGCGAGGTGTCGTCGCTGTAAGGCATTTTCCCTTTCCGTTCGCGAAGCAGCGAGAGGATCGCGTCGCCGTCCGATACGAGCGCTTTTTCCTTGATCTCGCGGAGGGAAGCGTTGAGCCGCCCGTCCTCGCGGATGAAGGTCACGCGGGCCGTAACGGTCTCGCCGACTCTCGGACGAATTCTCATTTCCTTGTTGTCGATGAATACGATATACCGCTCTTTGGAAAACAAGAACGCGCCCTTATCGGTATAGTTGTATATTTCTCCGGTGACGCTGTCGCCGACTTTGACGCCTTCGGCGGGCTTCGACGCGCGGCGCATCTCGTCCTCGACCTCCATGGTCACGGCGAGGCGCCCTGACTTGTCGGTGTAGAGCTTCGCCCAAACCCGCTCGCCGATCCGGGGCCGCCCGCGCATACCGGCGAAGGGCATGAATATGCCGCGCTCCGCGCCGACGTCGAGGAATGCGCCGTCCTTGCTGACGTTGACGACTTTCATGCGCGCGATCTGCCCTTCCTTCATCTTGGGCACGCGCATACTGGCGGTCAGACGCCGTTTCGGGTCGCGATAGAGGAATACCTCGACTTCGTCGCCGACGGCGACGGGAGCCGTCTGCTGCTGGCTGTGCAGCAGCACGTCGTCGGAGGTGTTTCCCGTCTCCGCGTCGAGAAACGCGCCCATTTCCCCGAGGCGCACGACGCGCATGACGGCGACCATGCCTTCATGGACGCTCCGCCGTTTGCGGGCGGGCGCTTCCGAGGTCGTTTCCGGCTCTTTCTCTTCCTGTTCGTTCATCGGTCAGTCCTCGTACGGCGTCAGCTCCGCGTCGCCCCACAGCTGCTCCAGCGCGTAATACTCGCGGCTGTCGCGGGTAAAGACGTGGAGTACGCAGTCGCCGTAATCCATCAGAATCCATTCGCCTTCCCGGTAGCCTTCCTTGTGGCTGAAATTCACGCCGCTTTCCGCCAGTTTTTCCTCGACCTCGTCCGCGATGGCACGGGTCTGGGTCGCCGTGTTCGCCGAGCAGACGACGAAATAGTCCGTCGCGACGGTCAGTCCCTCCATTTTCATCAGCACGATGTCATGGGCCTTTTTGTTGCTGGCGGCGGCGGCGATTGCCAAAGCCAACTTTTTCGATGAATCAAACAAATAAGTTCCTCCTTCCTTCTGCCGGTTCGTTTGGCAGAAACCATCTTATACCATCCATATAGGTTCCGATTGAAAATCGCTAATTATCCAGCCCTCCCCTCGAGAGGGAGGCAAGTTTTTCAAGATTCCAGATCTATATTTCCCTTTATTTCCCGGCGTTCCCATCCGCCTTGGGGAACAGCTGCTGGAGTTTGTGCTTGATCTGTTCCCGGTCGGGCAGCCAGATGCTTTCGTCTCCGGCGTAAGGACGGCCGGGCAGCATGATCGTCTCCGGCTCTTCCCGTGAAAGCCGCTGCAGCACTTCGGCAAAATTCGCGCTGTCCCAAACCTCCACGTTGGTATCCACCTGCTCCTGGATGACTTTCGCCAGCGCCGGCAGACGGCTCAGCGTTTCCACGTGCAAGATGCGCTCGTAAAGCGCTTTCATGAAACGGTGCTGCCGCTGCACGCGCCCCACGTCGCCCAGCTCCCCGCTTCGGAAGCGCAGATATTTTTGGGCGGAGTCCCCGTTCATGTGCTGGAACCCTTGGGGCATGTGTATGGACAGGCCGATCTCAGGATCGTCGTAGTCCATGCGCATTTCCACATAGACGTCGATGCCGCCCAGCGCGTCGATAAGGTTTCCCACCGTCTGGGCGTCCACCACGACGTAATAATCGACGGAAACGCCTAACAGCTCCCGCACCGACGCGGTCATGCCCGAAACGCCGACCGCCGAATATCTTTCCCCGATGCGCTCCCATGTCACGCCGTCCGGCGCCACCAAGACCGTCCCCCGCGGAATGGATATAATGCGCACCTTGCCCGTGGCGTTGTCGAGGCTCAAAAGCAGGACCGTGTCCGCATGGCGGCCGTCGAAGTCCCCTTTCTTGTCCGTGCCGAGCACGAGGACGTTCATGTAGGCCTCAAACTTCTCGTCTATCGCCGATTTGCGGGCTTCGCGCCGCTCCTTGTAGGCGTCGTACTGCGTCTTGTACTCGCGATAGACCGCCGCGCCACGGAGAATCTCATGCCACGACGCCCAGCCGACGGCGGCGACTACGGCGATAATCAGCACCCATTTGAAAAAGCTGAGGATGGCCCGCAACAGCCGTTTTCGTCGCTTCGCCCGAATATTGTTTTTCGTCGTGCTCTTCTGTTCCGTCATCGTGCCTCCCCCGACGCGCCGCGGAACGATTTCCCCGCCAGCAGCAGTTCATTCCGGGCAAGCACCGTATCGGGATGAATCAAATGCCCTTTTTCCAAAACGAAAGCGATGGACCGCGTCAGTCCCGCCAGCGTCATTTCGTCCAGCGACGCTTCCCGGGCGAGGCGGCGAAGCTCCTCGACCCCCGGATAATCCCGCGTCGGCTCGACCATATCGGCAAAATAGACGATCTTGTCCAGCGCCGTCATCGACGCGCCGCCCACCGTGTGGCGGGCAATGGCGCGCAATACGCCCTCGTCGTCGGCGCCGTATCTCTCCCGGGCCACCGAGGCGCCTAAAGGCGCGTGCAAAAGCAGGGGCATGGATTCCTCGACTGCGCCGTACTTTATGCCGCGCGCGTCCGCCTCCGCCCGCATCGCCTCGTTGGGAAACTCCCTCGCGCAGTCGTGCAGGAGCCCCGCCAGCCGCGCCCGCGCCTCGTCCTCGCCGAACCGCCGCGCCAAGAACGCCGACGTGTCCGCGACGCCCAGCGAATGCTCGTAGCGGCTCTTTTTCAAACGGCGGGAAAGTTCCCTCTTCATTTCCTCGTAATCCATCAACGATACAGACCTTTTTTATAAATGTAGTGTTCCACTTCGGGCGGGACGATATACTTGATCGAACGGCCCGCGGCGACGCGCTCGCGAATGTCCGTCGAAGAAATCTCCAGCTCCGGCGTGTTGAGCAGATGAATCTGCCGCACGCCAAGGTCGCCCAATATTTTCCGCGTCCGCTCCACGTCGGGGCGGCAGCCGGGGCGCGACGCCGCAATGAACGGACAGATTTCCAGAAGTTCGTCAATCCGCTCCCATGTGTGAATCTCACGAATGACGTCGGTGCCCGCGATAAAGAAAAATTCCGAGTCGCCGCCCGACGCCCGCATAAGCGCGCGCACCGTGTCAATGCTGTAGGACGGCCCCTCCCGGCGCATCTCGATGTCCGAGACTTCAAAAGCGGGATTCGAGCAGGTCGCCAGCACCGTCATCATATAGCGGTCCTCGGCCGAGGAAATCTTATGCCCCAATTTGTGCGGCGGCTGCGCAGCGGGAATGAAAAGCACTTTTTCCATATCGTACTCGTCGCGCACCGCTTCCGCCATCATCAGATGACCGTTATGAATCGGGTCGAAGGTGCCGCCCAGAATGCCGACGCGATGTTTTATTTCTGCCATATTCGCACCCCGTTCCAAGGAATCACTGAATAAGTCAATTTATGGTCTTGCCGAGGGATTTTTTCGTCAGGCAAGAAAGATGGCGCGAAGGCGTAGCATCGCTACGTCGAACGACATCTGACGCAGCATGACGGGAAAAGACCCGGCAAGGACGTGAAGGGACTTGTTCAGTGGTTCCTTAACTTAACAGGAAATATGCGGCCGCCGTCGCCAGCGCCATCGTCGCAGCCATAATCAGCACCGCCCGCGCCGCGTCTATCATATCGTAACGATTTTTCGGGTCGCGCCACGCGTCTTTTAGCGACGACATATAATCCGACAGGCTCATGCGCGGATCTGCCCTTCGCCGAAGATCAAATACTTCGTGCTGGTCAGTTCGTTCAGCCCCATCGGGCCGCGGGCATGAAGCTTCTGCGTGCTGATGCCGATTTCCGCGCCGAAGCCGAACTCGAAGCCGTCGGTGAACCGCGTGGAAGCGTTCACATAGACCGCCGCCGCGTCCACTTCGCGCTGGAAGCGGTGGGCATGATTGAGATCGTTCGTCACGATCGTCTCCGAGTGGCCGGTATTGTATTGATTGATATGGGCAATCGCCTCGTCGATGTTTTTCACGACCTTGACGGAAAGAATCAGGTCGTCGTACTCCGTCGCCCAATCTTCTTCCGCAGCTTCCGCCATATCGGGAACGACGGCCCGCGTCGCCGCGTCGCCGCGCAGCTCCACGTCTTTCTCTCGCATGGCCTGCGCCATCTTCGGCAGGAAGGCTTTCGCGACGCTCTCATGCACGAGGAGCGTCTCCATCGCGTTGCAGACGGCCGGCCGGGAGGTCTTCGCGTTCAGCGCGATACGGAGCGCCATATCGAGGTCGGCGCTCTCGTCGACGAAGGTATGGCAAATGCCCGCGCCGGTCTCGATCACCGGCACGGCGCTCTCCGTGACGACGCGGCGAATCAGTCCCGCGCCGCCGCGCGGGATGATCACGTCGAGCAGCCCGGTCAGGTTCATCATCACGCCTACCGCATCTCGGCTCGTGCTGTCGATGAATTGCAGCGCCCCCTTCGGCACGCCCTCTTTCTCGGCGGCCTCCGCCAAGACCCGGCTGACGGCGCGGTTCGACTTCAGTGCTTCCGAGCCGCCGCGCAGAAGGACGGCGTTGCCCGATTTCAGGCAAAGCGCCGCGGCGTCCGCCGTCACGTTCGGACGCGCCTCGTAAATGATGCCGATGACGCCGATGGGAACTTTCACGCGTCGAATCTCAAGCCCATTCGGGCGAATCGTCTCCATCTCGCCCTCGCCGATGGGGTCGGGCAGCATCGCCGTCTGACGGAGCCCGTCCGCCATGCCGCGAATCCGTTTCTCGTCCAGCATCAGGCGGTCGAGCATTGCGCCGGGAATTCCCTTCTCCCGCGCCGCCGCCATATCTTCGCCGTTCGCCGCTAAAATCGCCGCCGTATTCTTTTCCAGCGCGTCCGCCATTGCGCGAAGCGCGGCGTCCTTTACGGCCGAGGACGTCACCGCCAGCCGTCGTGAGGCCTCCTTCGCCGCCTGCGCCTGCCCGCGCACGATTTCTTCTATATTATTCATGAAAAATCCCTCCGACAATCAACAGGAAAACAAATCAAGGAAGCGACTTCCTCAACTGTTTTCCTTATTATTACACACCAAACCCACTTCGTCAATTTTGCATGGAGACGAAACCCGTTTTCCAAAACGCGTCTCACAAAAACAATATCCCCGCCGGCAGGTACATACCGACGGGGATTTTCAATGAGAAAGGAGAAGGTCAAATTTCTGAGGTAGGATTTTCCAACTTTCCTACTTTCTTACCTCAAAAATTTTATTACTGCAACGTCGCGGTGCCGTCGTTGTTCAGCGTGACCTGATACGTGGAGAGCAGGTCGATGTTGTACCAAGCGATGCTGCTGCCATCCTCGAAGATCGCCTGGATATCCCAGTACTGCTGGTTGCCGACGCCGAAAGTGACATGGACGGACGAGCCGTTCGGCAGGATGTCGGAACCGAGGATATCCTCTTCCCAGCTGTTGGTGCTGGCGGCGCTGACGTTAACCTTGTAAATCGGGAAGCCGGTGTTATTCACCAGCGTGAAATCCTGCGCGCCCGCGAAAGCGACGCTGGACAGCGCCATGACGAAGAGAGCGGCGAGGAAGAACACCTTGAGGGATTTGATTTTCTGCATTGTAGATACGCCTCCTGAATATAGTAACAATAATTCGATCGGGGGCGACGTGTACCCGTCTCCCAATTCGGTCAGAATTTTATCATCATTTTTTATGAAAAGCAAGGATTCGGGAGCAGACGGAAAATTTATGCCGCGAATGGAACTTTTTGTCTCATTCGCGGCATAAATTTTCCATTCACGGCATAATTGTTGACAATCGAAGAAAAAAGTGTATCGTTAAAAGTTAGAATATGAAACTGGAGGCTTCCGCCATGAAACGAAAACTCATCAAAAAGCTCGCGTCCGTAGCCGCCGCCACGCTTTTATTCATCACGGGCTGCGGCTCGGAGCCCGGCTCCGCGTCCCAGTCCCACGTCAGGATGGCCGCGGACTTTTCCGACGCTTACAGCGCGTCCGACACCTGGGTCGTCTATTGGTATCTCTGCGGCACCGACCTCGAATCGCAAAACGGCGCGGCCTCCGAAGATTTGGCGGAGCTCCAGCGCGTCAGCCTGCCGCCCAACGTCAAGGTCGTGATCCAGGCCGGAGGCGCCAATGAATGGCAGACCCGAGGCATTCCGGCCCGCGGCACGGCGCGGCTTCTCTACGACGCCGACGGCCTGCACGACCTCGGCCCGACGCCCAACGCAGACATGGGCACAGGCGCGGCGCTTCAGGACTTCCTGCGCTTCGGCAAGGAAAACTTCTCCGCCGACCACAGCGTCTTCGTCTTCTGGGACCACGGCGGCGGCAGCGCGGGCGGCGTCTGCCTCGACGAACGCACCGACAACATCATGAGCCTCGACGAAGTCCGCGCCGCCTTCGACGCGGTCTATGGCGCGAATCCCGAAAACCCGCCCTTCGAACTCATCGGCTTCGACGCCTGCCTGATGGCCACCGTCGATACCCTCGGCTCGATCCACGGCTTTTCCCGCTACATGGTGGCCTCGCAGGAAATCGAGCCGGGCTGCGGCTGGAACTACAGCGGCTGGGTCGGCGCGCTGGCTAAGAACCCCGCCATGGGCGGCGCGGCTCTCGGCAAGACGATCTGCGACACCTATATGGAAGGATGCAAAGAATATGACGTGGAGGAAATGGCGACGCTGTCCCTCTCCGACGTCTCGAAAGCTCCCGCGCTGACGTCCGCTTACGGCGCTTACGGCGTCGAGGCGCTCCAAGCCGCCTCCGCGAATCCGCGCCAGCTTTTCTCCACCCTCGCCCGGGGCGCGGACGCCTCGGAAAATTACGGCGGCAACACCCGAGAACAGGGCTACTACGACATGGTGGACCTCGGCGAACTGGTGAAGAACACGAAAAGCGTCATGCCTGCGACATCAGCGCCCGTGCTCGACGCCCTCGACGACTGCGTCCTCTATCATGTGAACGGCTCCTATCGGCCTAACGGCCTCGGCCTCTCCTGCTACCACCCCTACGACGCCGACGCCGACGTTTGGCGCGCCTACGCCCAGCTTTCTGTGGCGCCCACGCCCATCAAATGTCTTTACTACTATCTGATTTTCGGGCAAATGCCCGACGCGGCGCAGGAATATCTGTCCGGCGCTCCCGCCTACACCCCGGAGCCCTCCGGCGCGGCCTCTCCCCTCTCCCCGGCTGCCATACAGAGCGCCGCCGTCCCGGCCCTTGGCTCTCACCCGATTTACAACGTGGCGGCCCTCGAAGACGCCCCCGTGGACGTCGACAGCGACGGCAGCGCGTTCGTCCAGATTTCTCCCTCGGCCATCGAGCTCCTGTCCGCCGTCCACTGCCAGCTCATCTATATGGACGAGAAACAGGACGTCCTGCTCGTCCTCGGTTCCGACACGAACATCATCGCCGACTGGAATACGGGGCGGTTCAAGGACAACTTCTTCGGCCAATGGCCGATGCTCGACGGTCATCCCGTCTATATCGAAATCACCTATGAAAACGACGACTTCAACCTCTACTCGATTCCCATCAAGCTGAACGGCGTCCCCTGCAACCTGCAGGTCGTCTATGACTATAAGACCGAAAAATACCGGATTCTCGGCGCGCGCAAGGACGACAAGGAAGGCGTCGCCAGCCTCGTGGCCAGCCGCGAGCTGATCCAGCTCAAACCCGGCGACCGCGTCACCACCCTCCACTACGCCATGAAGCTTTCCACGCCGGACGACGAGCTCGCCGAGGTCGAAGTGGACACCTTCACCATCGGCGCAAATCCCGTCGTCAAGGACGAGGATGTGGGCGACGGCACCTACGGCTACTTCTTCGAGTTCATCGACCCGCTGAACAACTCCGCGCTGTCGAACATGGTCACCTACACCATCCAGAACGGGCAGATCACCACCTCCGTCGATAACGCCATGACCGGCGCCACGGGCGCGCAAGGCGGTTTCGCGGAAACAGGCTACGGCGCCGACCCGGGGCTCCTGCAAACGAGCGGCGGAGGAAATTCCGGCGGCAGCATCGCCGATCAACTGTCAGGCGGCGGAAACTCCGGCGGATACAGCGGCGGCGCTCCCGCTGGCGGCGGCAGTATCGCCGAGTCGTTGGGAAGATAAAGAAACAATATTTGAGGTGAAAGCACAACATGTCGGAAGAGAAGAAAGAAGTTACGGAAACTACAGAAACCGAAGAGAAAAAGGAAAAAGAATTCTCCAAACGCACCACCCAGCTCATCGCGCTTTCCGCGCTGGTGCTCGCCATCTGCGCAACCTTTTCCTCGCTGAAAGCGGGCGCGTTCAGCAGCAAGGCCATCCTCGCGCAGAACGCCGCCTCCAACGGCTGGGCCTACTATCAGTCGAAGAGCCTGAAGGAAAACACTTACAAAGTGCAGATCGACCACATGAAAATCAACGGCGCCCTCGACCCCACGGAAAAGGAAAAGCTGATGAAGAAATATCAGGAGACCGTGGACCGCTACAAGGCCGAGGAAAAGGAAATCATGAAAGACGCGCGCGCCGCCGAGGAAACGCGGGACAAGGCGTTGGAACTGAACAAGGGCTTCGCAGGGGCGCTGACTTTTTTGCAGATCGCGATCCTGATGGTTTCCCTCGCGGGCCTCGTCAAGCAGATCTGGTTCTGGTACGCGGGGCTTGTCGTGGGCGTGGTGGGTATCTTCCAGTTCGCCGCGATGATGATGCAGACGTTTTAAAAAATTGACAAATAAAAAGGGCAGACGCAATGTCCGCCCTTTTGCCGTATCTGTTTGTCTTACGTTTTTTCAACTCCGCGCCAGCACATCAGCAGGCGCACCCATCCGTTAATTTGCTCGAAAATCACTTCCGCGTCGTATTTCTTGCAGAAGTTCCGCAGAGAAATCATGCCTGTGCCA
>JAEERZ010000338.1 GCA_016286075.1 Selenomonadaceae bacterium | reverse complement strand
CGTCACGCTGTAAAAAAGCTGCGTCGGCATGGCGATAATGCCCTCGACAAGATCGTCCTCGATGATGCGCTTTCGAATTTCGCCCTCACCGCTCGTCTGCGTGGACAGCGCGCCGTTCGCCAATACGAGACCGATTTTTCCGTTCGGCGCGAGGTGATGAATCATGTGCTGAATCCACGCATAGTTAGCGTTGCCCGCCGGAGGTACGCCGTACTTCCACCGCTTATCCTCTTTGAGCTTGTCCTGTCCCCAGCCGGAGAGATTGAAGGGAGGATTCGCCATGATGAAGTCGGCTTTGAGCGACGGGTGCAGGTCGTTGAAAAAGGTGTCCGCCTGATACTCGCCGAGATTGGCGTCGATACCGCGAATGGCGAGATTCATCTTCGCCATTTTCCATGTGTCGGCGTTGGACTCCTGCCCGTAGACGGAAATCATTCCACGCTTTCCGCTGTGGGCTTGGATGAATTTTGCGCTCTGCACGAACATCCCTCCACTGCCGCAGCAGGGATCGTACACGCGGCAATTCGAGAACGGACGAAGCACGGCGACGATAGTTTTTACAACGCTCGCCGGCGTATAGAATTCGCCGCCCTTGACGCCCTCGTAAGCGGCAAACTGCGCGATACAATATTCATAGGTTCTGCCCAACAGGTCTTTGTTTTCCTCGGTGTCGCTCATGTCCATGTTGGTGAACAGATCGACAACGTCGCCTAGGACGCGCTTGTCGAGGTCAGGGCTGGCATAGTTTTTCGGCAGCACGTTTTTGAGTTTTTTGTTGTCGTCTTCAATCGCCCGCATAGCGTCGTCGATGACCGTGCCGATTTCCGGCGTGTGCGCAGAGGCTGCGATTGTAGACCAGCGAGCCTTCTCCGGCACGAAGAAGATATTTTCTTCCTCGTATGCGTCGGGATCGTTCTCGAAGCCGTCGCCTTCCTTGACCAGCTCGTTATACCGTTTCTCGAATGCGTTCCCGATATAGCGAAGGAAAATCAGCCCGACAATGACTTTCCGATAATCGGCGGCGGGAATATGTCCCCAAAGGACGCAGGCCGCGTCCCATATCTGTTTTTCAAATCCGATGTTGGCGCTGGTTTGTTTTGCGTTCTTTGCGTTTTTTGAGGTCTTTGCCATAGGGTTTTCCTCCGATTATCTCTTCTTTTATATGATTATAACGCCGCAGAGGGGATTTTGTCGACAGACAAAATCCCCTCTGCGGCGCTTCAACGGAGTTATTACAAATATCGCCATAGTGTATCCTTGCCCTTTGATGGCCGCGGCCGAAAGCCTATTCTATCCTCTCTAAGATCAGCTCGGCGGAGCCTTCCTCCAGGGAGTTGTACGCGTCGAGGTGGATGTGGCTGCCCGGCGGTTCCTCCGCCAGGTCGGCGAATATCCGGGCCAGAGACAGCAGCCCTTCCCGGTTGGCCGACAGCGTCGCTTCGCCGCCTTGAACGCCGACCCGGATGGAAAAGTTCGGTTCCCATTCTATGCGCATAGCTGTTCACCCTTTACGAAAATAGCGATGTGACCCACGTCTCCAGCAGCGCGAGGACGAGCCAGCCGCCGACGCAGACGACGATATAGAGCAGCAGCGCGAGGAAGAAATGGCGCGTGCGCTTGCCGTTTTCCGGCAGGAAGGTGGCGGCGGAAATCAGGTCGGCGACGAGGAAGGCGCCGAGACACAGGCCGCCGATTACGATGAACAGCAGGAAGAACTCCACCGGGGTCGAGTGCCCCATGCGCTCCTTGCCGGAGGTGAAGAATTCGATGATCTCCTGCGAGCCCCAGCCCATCAGCACGGGCGTCGCCAGCCCCCAAAGCGTGGTCAGCAGATAATGGATCCAGTGCCGCATGGTCAACGCTCCTTATCTTTCGCCCTGTACCCAAAGCACTTCCGGCGTGCCGTCCGCTCCGACGCGGCATTGGCAGAGCTTCGCTTTTCCCGTCTTCTCGTCCAGCAGTGTCAGATAGAAATCCTCCGGGTCCGCCATGATGGAGAAGCCCTT
>JAEERZ010000056.1 GCA_016286075.1 Selenomonadaceae bacterium | reverse complement strand
GGAATCCGATAAAATAGGCGTTGATCTCTGTAACGATGATACTCTTGCAATTATCGCCCTGACCATGTCCCATGCACCGCGGCAGGTTGACCAGCGGAATGGTGCTGCCCCGGAGCGTAATCACGCCGTCCAGGTACGGATGCGCCTGCGGCACTTCCGTAACCGGAAACAATGCGCTTTGAATGACCTCGCGCACCTTTGCCACGTTGATCCCATAATGAACCCCGCCTACCATGAACTCCACGATCTCAAATTCATTTGTTCCCGATTCCAGCAGAATCCCGTTCTTTTCGACAGCCATGACACTATCTTCCCTTCACATTTCCTTCCATATACCCGACCGCTGAACAACCCCGTCCAGCCTGTCCTGCGTCTATTCCCATATCGGCAGGAACCGTTTCCATGGGAATCTCCATCTTGCCGTCATATCCCCGAAACTGTTATAAAGGAGTATTTCGCCATAAGTCGATTTTTTCCTGCCTGGAATTTTTCTGTTCCTGCGCATAATGGGAAAAATCTTTTCTTCCAAAGGCCGCCCTCTGTACTATCCGCTGTGGATATGTTATTATCATGACGGTTTTGGCTCCTCGACGTTTTTATGATTGCAGATTGCAGGTATACTTTTCCCGAGAAAAAAGAAGCAGCCAGCTATCAACTGACTGCTTCTGAAAAATTCGCACATAATATGGGACCTAATGCACGAATTTGTGTGTGTTGTTGGTGGAGACGAAGAGGATTGAACTCTCGACCTCTCGGATGCGAACCGAACGCTCTCCCAGCTGAGCTACGTCCCCACTTGTTTTGAACAATAGGCAGTATACCACAGCGCATTTTAAAAAGCAAGGGCTCGGGGAAATTTTTTGTCGAAGGCGCTCTCCGCGAATATTTCTTCTTCAATGAAATATGGCTCAAAGGAGATGCGCCAAATAGAAGGGGACGTACTTCACCCCGTCCGCTTCGGCGTAGTCCTTGCCGCAAACGACGTAGCTTTCGGCAACACACTCCCCGTACTTGGCCCGGAATCGGTCAAGCGCCGCGTGCGGCTTCGCGGCGGCGGATTTGACTTCCACAGGGCAAATCTCATGTTTCTTGGCCAATAAGAAATCAATCGCATACGTGTGATTGGAGGTATCGGAAGAGAACGTATGGTAAAAGAGATTGTGCCCGGCTGCTCGGAATGTCTGGGCGACAATATTGTCGTACAGGCAGCCGAGCTTGGCGGGAAGTTTCCCAAAGAGAAGCTTTTCATAGATGATGTTCTCGGTGAAGGCCCGATCCTTGAAGACGAGCGTAACGAAAAGGCCTGTGTCTGCAAGGTACAGCTTGAAACGGTCTACATCCCTGCCGAGAGCCATGCGGGGCCCGGGTTCGCCGACGCGAAACGCGGGCAGCACAGTCATCGAATCGGCCATGTCCGCCACAATGTCCCTCACGTCTTTCGCCCGCTGGCGCAGGATTACCTTCGAGACCTGGTACCGGGAAGAATGCTTGCCCAGCTCGCCGGGAATGGCGTCAAAGAGTTGGGAAGCGCGCCCGAATCGGTCGATCGTGTGAAAATCGTTTTCGTAAAGCGTCAGGATATCTCGCTTCACATGGTCGATGCGGGCAAAGTCGTTCGCTTCGAGCAGGGTCTCGACCGCCTGCGGCATCCCGCCGACGAGCATATACAGGCGAAAATCCTGCATCTGTCTCCGGTGGACGTCCGCGCCAAAGCCCCGGCCTTCTTGGAAATGCTCGCGAAGAAACGGCGCAGTGGTTTCGTCTCCCCGCGCCCAGAGGAATTCCTCGTAATCCAGCGGGAACATATACAGGCGTTCCTCTTCGCTGGGAATCAATATATTCTCGACGTTCCCGCGAAGGGGCAGCATCGAGCCGATTTCCAGATAATCGTAGCGCCCGTCCGCCACGAGATACTTGATGGCCTGCCGCGCCAAGGGCTGAAGCTGCACGTCGTCGAATATGATGAGGGATTCCCGCTCGTAGAGACGGACGCGGCAAAGCAATTGAAGCTGCAGGAAGAAGAAGTCCAAATCGTGCATGTCGCGGAAGAGATTGACGACTTCCGAAGGCGCATTCGAGAAATCAATGATGAGGAAACTCTTGTATTCCCGTTTCGCAAATTCCCGCGCCACGGTAGACTTTCCGACGCGACGCGCCCCTTGTATCAAAAGCGCCGTGCGTCCCTGCGACTGCATCTTCCATTCGACCATCTGCCGATAAATCTTTCGCTTGAACATGGGGCTTCTCCTTTCGACAACTCCATCTTTGCATAATCCCCATTATTATCATACCATATTTTTGCATAATCCCCAATCTCGAAAAGCAAAATTTTTTCATAATCCCCAAAAGGAAAAATTCATATACGGCAAACCAATAGAAAAAGAGAGGCCTCCTCTGCCTCTCTTTTGCACCTTCTATATGTGATTGCGCCTGCGATTGCCCTTAAAATCCAATCCCCTTACGAAAAAAGGAATACGAATAAAACCTTTTTACTATTCGAACTCTATGGTCGCCGGAGGTTTTCCCGTGCAGTCGTACAGCACGCGGTTGACGCCTTTGACTTCGTTGACGATGCGGCTGGCCGCTTTTGCCAACACGTCCCACGGGAGGCGGGCCGGCTCGGCGGTCATGAAGTCGCTGGTCAGGACGGCGCGAAGTGCCACCGCGTAATCATAGGTCCTGCCGTCGCCCATGACGCCCACGGAGCGCATATTGGTCAGCGCGGCAAAATATTGGGCCAGTTCTTTGTCCGCGCCCGCCTTCGCCACTTCTTCGCGGTAGATGGCGTCGGCGTCCTGCACAAGCTTGACCTTTTCCGGCGTGACCTCGCCGATGATGCGGATGCCGAGGCCGGGCCCCGGGAAGGGCTGGCGGTTCACGATGGCCTCGGGCAGTCCCAGCGCGCGGCCCGCCTTCCGTACTTCGTCCTTGAAGAGCAGCCGAAGCGGCTCGACGATTTCCTTGAAATCCACGTAGTCCGGCAGGCCGCCCACGTTATGATGGGACTTGATGACGGCGGCTTTGCCGAGACCGCTTTCGATGACGTCGGGATAGATCGTACCCTGCACGAGGAAGTCCACGGCGCCGATTTTTTTCGCTTCCGCCTCGAATACGCGGATAAATTCCTCGCCGATAATCTTGCGCTTCTGTTCAGGCTCGGTAACGCCTTTCAATTTCGCGAAGAACTGCTCGCCCGCGTCGACCCGCACGAAGTTCAGATCGAAGCCGCTGCCCGGCCCGAAGGCCGCCTCAACCTCGTCGCCCTCGTTTTTCCGGAGCAGACCGTGATCCACGAAGACGCAGGTGAGCTGTTTGCCGATGGCCTTCGACAGAAGCGCCGCCGCCACCGAAGAATCCACGCCGCCGGACAGCGCGCAGAGAGCGCGGCCCTTGCCGATTTTTTCCCGCAGGGCGGCAACAGTGTCTTCAATAAATGGCCCCATGATCCAGTCGCCTTTGCAGCCGCAGATATTCCGCACGAAATTCCGGAGCATGGTCTGCCCCTCGACGGTGTGCATGACCTCGGGATGGAACTGGGTTGCGTAAAGGCCACGCCCGGCGTTTTCAAAGGCCGCAATCGGGCAGTCCGCCGTCTTCGCCGTCACCTTGAAGCCCTCCGGCGCGCGCACGACGCGGTCGGTATGGCTCATCCAAACCGTCGTCTTCCCGCTGACGTTTTCAAAAAGCCGCGACGAAGGCTCGACGATCTCCACTTCTGCCCGGCCGTATTCGCTGACCTCGGCAGCCGCGACCTCGCCGCCCAGCGCGTGAGCCATGAGCTGCGAGCCGTAGCAGATGCCCAGCACCGGCACGCCGAGAGAAAACAGTCCCGCGTCGTAGGACAGGGCGCCGTCGCCGTAAACGCTCTGGGGCCCGCCCGTCAGGATAATCCCCTTCGGCGCCTTCGCGCGAATCTCGTCAAGGCCCAGCGTATGCGGATGCACCTCGCAATAGACGTCGCATTCCCGCACCCGGCGGGCGATGAGCTGATTGTACTGACCGCCGAAGTCAAGCACCAGCACCAATTCATTCTTCATAGGAATCCGTCTCCTCCATCCTGAACTCGGGATTTTCTTCCAAAAACGCCTCGACGGCCGAATCGCATACCCCATAGGAAAAGCCGCGCCGATAGAGAAACTGCTTCATCTTCTCCAGCCGCGAAGGACCGTGAAATTTCCCTTGGAGCGACCGCAGCGCCGCCTTCTTCTCGCGTTCGTCCCTGTCTGAGTCCTGCGGCGCCGACGCGCGAACCAGCGCCGGAGGGAATCCTCTCGACAGCAGCTTTTGCTCAATCTGGCGGCAGCTCATGGCCCCGTCCTCATAAAACCGCTGATACGCCCGGGCGCAGGCCGCCTCGTCGTCCAAATAATGCTTTTCTTCGAGCCGTTCCACGGCCCCGTCGATTTCTTCCTCTTCGTAGCCCCGGATTCGCAGCTTCTCGGTGAGCCGCCGTTTGGAATGTTCCTGCCCCGCCAGAAGCTCCACGGCTTTGGCCAGCGCGGTAGGCTTAGGCCTTTCCGTCTTCTTCCGCATCCGCGATCTCCGCAACTTTCGCGCGCTTCGCCTGCGCTTCCTTTTCCGCTTCCTCCGCCTGCTCCTTCAAAGCGGCCAGCACTTTTTCGGAAAGCTCGTCGTAGAGCTTCCGGTCCGTTTTCAGCATGGCCTTGACCGCGTCGCGGCCCTGCCCGAGGCGTGTTCCCTCATAGGAATACCACGAGCCGCTCTTTTTCACCACGTCGAACTCCGCGGCCATGTCCAGCACGCAGCCCTCGCGGGAAACGCCCTCACCGTACATGATGTCGAACTCCGCCACGCGGAACGGCGGCGCGACCTTGTTCTTCACGATTTTCGCCTTCGTGTGCGCGCCGATGGATTCCGTGCCCTGCTTCAGGACTTCGCCCTTGCGGACCTCCACGCGGATCGTGGAGTAGAATTTCAGCGCGCGGCCGCCGGTGGTCGTCTCGGGATTGCCGTAAACGACGCCGACTTTCTCGCGAATCTGGTTGATGAATACCGCCACCGCCTTGGATTTCGAGATAAAGCCGGTGAGCTTGCGCATGGCCTGGCTCATCAGGCGCGCCTGCAAACCGACGTGGGAAGCGCCCATATCGCCGTCGATTTCCTCTTTCGGCACGAGAGCCGCCACCGAGTCCACCACGATGATGTCGATGGCGCCGCTCCTGACCAGCGCCTCCACGATTTCCAGCGCCTGCTCGCCGTTGTCCGGCTGGGAGATCAACAAGTTATCTATATCCACGCCGAGCTTTTTCGCATAAATCGGATCGAGGGCGTGCTCCGCGTCGATGAAAGCCGCCACGCCGCCGCGCTTCTGCGTCGAGGCGATCATGTGCAGCGTCACCGTGGTCTTGCCCGAAGACTCCGGCCCGTAAACCTCGATGATGCGCCCGCGGGGCAGTCCGCCCACGCCAAGCGCCACGTCCAGCGGCAGTATATCCGTCGGGATGACTTCCACGTTCATATTGGCCGTAGCCTCTCCGAGACGCATGATGGAACCGTCTCCGAAGGTCTTGTGCAAGTCCTTCAGCACCTTTTCCAGCGCCAGGCTCTTGTCCGGCGAAAGCTCGACTCCCTTGTTCTTTTCCTTCTTCTCTGCTGCCATTATTCATACTCCTTCCAGCGCCACGGAAGAAAAATCCGTTGGCGAACATCTTTTCTGATTGTAACATATTTTGCCGTCGGATAAAAGGGATATTGCAACAAAAAATCGCCGCGGCGAAAAATTTGCTTTGCGCGGCGATTTTATCCTTCTTGCGGACTTCGGGGAAAACAACGAATGGTATAAGCTTCGTCTAAATCGCGGCTTGTTCCTCGCCAAATTCGCAATCAAAATCCCAATCGAAATTTCTGTGGTAGGAAAGTAGGAAAATCCTACTTTCCTATTTTCCTACCGCAAAAATTTGAGGGTGCGTTTTGCGCACCCTCAGTTTTTTGCTCCGTAGTGATTCCCTATTTTCTCCGCGATTTCCTTCACGGCTTTCTGCATCGCCTCGTACAGGCATTCCTCGCTGAATTCCTGCGTGCCGGCTTTCAGCAGATGAACGCCGAACAGCCCCACCTCGTATTTTTTCGCCGCGGATTCGCCGCCGCCGGTGGCGACAAATACCTGCTCCCCTGTGACCGCGTCCAGCACGCGGACGGAAAGACCGACGCGAACGACGACGGCGGTACTGCCGGGACGTTTCGACTCGGCGACGCCAAGATCGGTCAACGCCCCCGAAAGGAGCCAGCGCGGCTTCGCGTCGGACAACCTGCGCTTGTCCAATAAAGCCTCGTCTTGACGCGCTGCCCGCGTCCCCGGCGCCAAATCCGCAAAAGAAAGGCCCCTCTTCGTCAATTCGTCCAAAAGATAATCTTCCGCGACGACGTAAGACGAAACCTCCTCGTCGGAAAGATTCGTGATGCGGACGCGGCTGGCAAAGGGCGTTATCGCGAAAAGCTCTTTTCGCAAAGCCGGCAGTCCGTCGCCATGCGCCTCCGCCTCGTCCCCGCGCAACCGAGGCAGTCCTTCCTTCACGGCGCCTTCCGCCGCGCGCTTCGCCTGACGGTCCAGCACCGACAACAAAAGCTGCTCCACGGTAAAGCCCTTACCGTACTGCCCGACGACGATCTGGATCAGCTGCCCGCGTTTCTCCATGGCATCATGGCCTTCATAGACCTGCCCGGTGGCTGCATGGACAATATAATAGGAAAGTTCTGCGCGAATTTCTTTCGCGCGCATTTCAAAATCCCGAACGCCGGCGTTCCAAATCGAACGCACCCGATCCACGTCCACGCCGCCCAGATTACAGAACATCAGATATTCCGAGCCGTAACGAAGGCCCAGCATTCGCGCGGTTTTAGCCGCTTTCGGGCCGAGCACGTAAGGCTCGTTTTTCTTCTTGCGCCATTCCTTCGCCTTTTCCTCATCCTGCCGCCCATAGACGGCGTCGGCGTAACGAATCAGCGCCGCCCCCGCCATTTCCCGTCGATACTGATGGCCGCGGGCAATCGCGTCCATGTGGACCAAGGAAAACTTCGCCGCGTCCTCCGCCGACGGACGGCGCATTACCGGCTGGAACCGCCCCGAAGCAATCAGCGATTCCTCCAAAATATCCCGGAACGTCTCGTAAAATCCCACTTGCAGCGTGTAGTCGCCGTAACCCGCCACTTCGCCCACCATGACCGTCGCAGTCGGAGCCGCCGCCCCACCTCTCGCGGTCAAAAGGACTATTGCGAAAACGACGAACAGCGCGCCCTTAGTCCTCGCCACGCCGCTCATGGTCGCGCATACGCTTCAGAAAGCCCTCCCTGCCGTTCACGAGGCTGTCCGCCGCGTCCTCCAAAGCTTTGTGCACCTGCTCGAAATCCACCTTGTCCGTGCCGATGCGGATAATCCGGAACGGCGCGTTCATCTGCGTGTTCGTCGCGCGTCCGTCGCCGCGCCCCGCCAGCCATACCCGGCCCGTTTCCACCTCGATGCAGCGCGCCGCCACATGGGCGAACACCTTCGACTTGGATACGCCCAACCCGACGACTTCTCCCGTCGTCTTTCGCGTGGAAAGCCCCGTAATATTGCCGCAAATAATATACTTCGCGCCAATCAATCGCCCGAACTCCGCCGCCGTTCGTTCGTCCACCGGCCCGCTGTGTCCCAATACCTGCTCCTGCATAATCTCCTTGAGCCGTTCCCGTTCCACCACGTCAAAAGCGCCGGAATTCGCCAGCGCGTCGTAAACGTAATCGCTGACAATCGTCGCGTCCTCCAGCGTAATGTCCCGCGACACCGCCGCCTTGACGCCGAAAGGAATCACCGCCACCACCGGGCGATTCGTCGATAACGGCGCCGCCATCGCCGCTCCCGAAAGCATCCACACCGCCGCAAAAAGCCCCATGAACCACCGAAGCATGAAACCCGCCTCCCTCCTGTTTTATCCACTATATCATATCGACTTCGTTTTTGACGATAATGAAAAGAAAATTAAGAAATGGTTAAAACCCACCGCACCGCATTAAAAAATCCCTGCTTCATTGACAGAATCGCGCCTTATTTGTATCATTGAGGAAAAATAGCGGATAATGGAGGAACTCTCTATGCGGCCTATCAATCTCTGTCATGATTTTCGCTATGGCAAAATCATGTATAACCAGCTCGACGAATTTATCGGAAAATCATTGAAACTTTATGGAGAATTCAGCCAAGGCGAAGCCGACGTCTTTGAGCAGATCGTGAAGCCCGGACACATCGTCGTCGAGGCGGGCGCGAATATCGGCTCCCATACAATCCATTTGGCCCAGCTTGCTGGAGCCACAGGCCAAGTTTGGGCTTTCGAGCCGCAGCGGCTCGTCTTTCAGCTGCTGGCCGGAAACGTCGCGCTGAACAGCCTGACAAACGTTCATTGTCTGCAAAACTGCTTGAGCGACGTCAGCGGAACCACCGTCATGGTTCCCGTCCTCGACGTGAACGTCGTCAACAACTGGGGAGGCGTGGTGCTTGGAAGTTATACTAACGGCGAACCCGTCGAAACCGTCACTGTCGATTCCTTGAATTTGCCCGGATGCAACTTCTTCAAGATTGACGTTGAAGGCATGGAACTTCAAGTTTTGCGCGGCGCGGAAGCGACCATCAAAAAGTACCGCCCGATTATTTATACCGAAGCCGACAACAAAGAAAAAAATCCGGCACTCTTCTCCTATCTGCATTCTCTCGAATATCGCCTGTACTGGCACAGGCCGCCGCTTTACAACCCGAACAATTACTTTCACAATCCCGAAGACGTCTTTGACTTGGAAGAAACGCAGGAAGACGGAACCAAAGTCAATTACCAAGTCGTTTCCACAAATGCCCTCTGCCTTCCCCAAGAGGCCTCCTTTACCATCGACGGCGCCGAGGAAATACTATAGCCGCAGACAAAAAAGCATCGCCGCGTTGCAAAAACGGCGATGCTTTTTTATGCCTCTTATTCTTCCTCCGGCTCCTCGCTTTTCAAGATATCCTCCACATAGGTCGGCAGCGCGAAGGACGCCGCGTGAAGCTTCGGATTGTAATAGCGCGTTTTGATGCCGAGGCTTTCCCATTTCGCCCAATCCACGCCTTTGACCGGGTGGTACTTTTTCGACGCGAAGCCGAAAAGCCAGTGCCCCGACGGATACGTCGGAATATGTACCTGATAGACCCGCGCCAGCGGGAAGGAATTGACGATACGCTTGTGAGCGCGCTGCATGGCATGGGCCGTTTCCTGATAAAACGGACTCTCATGCTGGTTGACCATGATGCCGTCCTCTTTCAGCGCGCGGAAGCAGTTGCCGTAAAACTCCCGGGTGAAAAGCCCTTCGCCCGGACCGAAAGGATCGGTGGAATCCACGATGATCACGTCGTACTCGTCCTCGTGATGGCGAATGAATTTCAGCCCGTCCTCATAGTGGATATGAACCCGCGGATCGTCGAGCTTTCCCGCCGTCTGGGACAGATACTTTCTGCACGCTTCGACGACCTCCTCGTCGATTTCCACGAGATCGATATGCGCGAGGTCCTTGTAGCGCACCAACTCGCGCACCGAACCGCCGTCGCCGCCGCCGATGACCAGCGCCCGCTTCGCATTCGGGTGCGCGCACATCGGCACATGGACGATCATTTCATGATACATGAACTCGTCCTTCTCCGTCAGCATGGTGTAGCCGTCCAGCACCAACACGCGCCCGAATTCCAGCGAATCAAAGATGTCGATGCGCTGGAATTCGCTCTTCCCGCTGTAAATCTGCCTGTCCACCTTCATCGAGAACCGCACGTTCTCCGTATGCGGCTCGGTAAACCAAAGCTCCATCTATTTGTCCTCCATTACATTTAAGCGCCGTATTTCCATATCCTCCGGCCCCGTCATCGAACAGCCCTTTTCCTTCGCATAATGGATATAATCAAGGATTTCCTTCGTAATCAATTCCCCCGGCGCTAAAATCGGAATCCCCGGCGGATAGCACATCACGAACTCGCTGCAAACGCGGCCCTCCGTCTCATCGATGGGCAGCGACTTCTTCGGCGCGTAAAAGGCCTGCTGCGGCCCGCAAACGACCTTCGGCCGGATATATTCCGCCTCCAGCATTCCCGTCTGGTCCTTGCTGTAATTGCGCCGAATCTCCGACAGCGCGGCCACGAGACGCTCGATATCCTTTTCCCGATCGCCCACGGAAATATAGGCGAGAAGGTTCGCGATATCGCCGAACTCCGTCTGTATGTCGTACTCGTCCCTCAGAAGATCGTAGACCTCGATGCCCGCCAGCCCCGTCGGGCGC
>JAEERZ010000337.1 GCA_016286075.1 Selenomonadaceae bacterium | reverse complement strand
TTCCAACGAACAAAGAAGATTATATGAAAGAACTCTGAAAAACGACTGTAGAAACATGAAAACGCATATGACGATTTTCCAAAAAAGCGAAACGCCGCAAGCAAAAGAAAAACGACAAGACCCGTTTTGTCCTGTCGTTTTTTTGCATCATTGGTGCGGACGAGAGGACTTGAACCTCCACGCCTTGCGGCATCGGATCCTAAATCCGACGCGTCTGCCAGTTCCGCCACGCCCGCAGATACTTTGATATTTTACCATTCACGCCTGCGGCGTGTCAAACCGTCGCGGATATTTCGGCGTGCAGTCGAAGGGCTTGACCGAAACGCGAAGGGTCTGCGCCAAATCTTCCACGCTGTCTGCGCCGACCAATTCCGCCGCCGCCAGAGGAATCGCCGCGCAGGCTCTCGCATCCTCCAGCGCGTCGTGATGGCGAAAATCCACATGCAGGAAATCGCCGACGGTGTTGAGTTTGTGGTTCGGCAAATTTGGCCACGCCTTCCGCGAAATCTGCACGGTGCAGCAGTGAAAAAATTTCGGCGGCTCGATATGGTTTGCCAACAGCGAACTTTTCAAGACACCCATATCAAACGGCGCATTGTGAGCAAGGACGATGTTCCCTTCCAAAAACGGACGAAGCTCCGTCCAAACGCCTGCAAAATCACGCTCATGCGCAACCATCTCCGGCGTGATTCCGTGAATCGAAATATTGAACGTTGAAAACCGGAGTCCCGGCGGACGAATCAGCGTCGAATACGTCCGGGCAATCTCTCCGTTCCGCACTTCGACGACGGCGACGCTGCATGCGGAATTGGGCCTTTCCGTGGCCGTCTCGAAGTCGATGGCGGTAAAATCCATCATAAGCAGTCCTCATCTCCACAAAAGAGAGGGTGCATCTCTGCACCCTCCTTTCATACTCTCTAACTATTACGCGCCGCGTTTCTTTTTCAGATATTCGTCGATAGAAGCGGCGGCCTTCTTCCCCGCGCCCATGGCGAGAATAACAGTTGCCGCGCCGGTGACGATATCGCCGCCCGCGAACACGCCCGGTTTCGTCGTCGCGCACGTCTCCTCGTCGGCGACGATATTGCCGCGCTTATTCGTGTCCATGCCCGGCGTGGTCGACGCGACGATCGGATTCGGCCCCTGCCCGATGGCTATGACCACGGTGTCCACCGCCAACTCAAACTCCGAGCCTTCCACCGCCTTCGGGCTTCTGCGGCCGGACGCGTCCGGTTCGCCCAGTTCCATGCGAATACATTTCAGCGCGCGCACCCAGCCCTTGCCGTCGCTCATGATCTCCACCGGATTGTTCAGAAGCTGGAAATCCACGCCCTCTTCTTTCGCATGATGGGCTTCCTCCCGCCGTGCCGGGAGTTCTTCCTCGCCGCGCCGATAGACGATATAGACATGCTCCGCGCCGAGACGAAGCGCCGTGCGTGCCGCGTCCATCGCCACGTTGCCGCCGCCCACGACGGCCACGGCGTTTCCGACGCGGAGAGGCGTAGCGTATTCGGGGAACCGATAGGCCTTCATCAGATTACAGCGGGTCAAGAATTCGTTAGCCGAATATACGCCGTTCAGGTTTTCGCCCGGAATGTTCATGAAATGCGGCAAGCCCGCACCCGTGCCGACAAAAACCGCGTCGAAGCCTTCCTCTTCCATCAGTTCGTCGATGGTGTAGAGCTGCCCCACGACAACGTCCACTTCGATTGTCACGCCGAGCTTTTCGAGATTCGCGATCTCTTTTTTCACAATGTCGTCCTTCGGCAGGCGGAACTCGGGGATGCCGTAAGAAAGCACGCCGCCCGCCGTGTGCAGAGCCTCGAAGATCGTCACCCGATACCCTTTGCGCGCAAGATCCCCCGCGCAGGTGAGCCCCGCCGGGCCCGCGCCGATGATCGCGACCTTCTGTGCGTCCTTCGCGAACTTGATGGGCACGATCTCTTTATTCTGCGCCATTTCCCGGTCGGCGGCGAACCGCTCCAACCGGCCGATGCCCACCGGCTCGCCTTTCTT
>JAEERZ010000055.1 GCA_016286075.1 Selenomonadaceae bacterium | reverse complement strand
CTTCCTCGTTTTTATAAAGCACCCCATGCAAAAATTCTAGTAGGTCGTACACTTGACGGTCATCCAAATTGGTGAGCTGTTTGGTACTTAGCAAATCCGAAACTCTTATGACATTTACATCCTCCGGTATTTCCGCCATTTGGCTCTCATCAGACAAATTCCAATTCACTGGAGGCGCCTCTGCGGAAATTACAGTGGGATACCAATCGAACATGGGAAGGTATTTGGCAAATTTCAGGGATCGGAATACGCCGGAGCCCGACAGGGGCGGAAAATAGTAAGCAATCATCAAAACGCGCTTCGCCCTACTGTTTGCGGCAAAATCTGTCGAAATTTTCCCTTTTGTCCGTTCTCTCACGGCAAAAAGGTTTTGAAGTATTTCCAACTGATTCGGCTGTTGCTTCAAGGCTCTTCGAAACAATTCTTTGGCATTCTCATATTCTTCACAAATCATGCAAAGACGTCCCATCAAGTTTTGGACTTCCCATCGGTCGAGATCCTTTTGGGACATGGCTGCCAAGGTATCGATGACACCCGACAGGTCGCCTTTGTCAATCATTTGTTCTAAATACTTGAATTCCTTCATCGCAAATTTCACTCCAGGCAATTCATCTTTTGCATCTTATAACCCACGATCGTTACCAAGATAGATTTGGATTGATTGATTATCATCAAATACTTTTCCATGTCAGCGTAAAAATCTGTCACGACAACAAGCAGCCCTAATCATTCCGCATCCTTATTATAAAGTCTTCTTTTCTCCCAGCACAACGCTCTATGATAAGAATTCCCCACACCCTCATCTCGCTCGCATCACGCCATAACGGACGTTACTGTATTTGCCGCCCTCAAACTCCGTGAATCCAAGCCGCGCAAATTCTTCGCTTTTACTCGATTCTTTCAAAACAACGCGACGACATGCAACACGCTTCGCTTCTTGAATTGCCTCTGCCGAAACAGGGCGCGGATCGGCCAGCAACCGAAGCGGATGAATTCCCGCGCTTTCCGTAAACGGATGGCGAAACATCGGATCGAAATACACGGCGTCAAAGCTCTTATCTGGCTGCGCACGCAAAAAATCCAAATAGTCGGCGCAGACGATATGAACCCGCCGCATCGCCGCCACCGTCGACGGACGTTCCCCTTCCGAAGTCCGCAGGCCATGCGCAATCAACGCGGCGACCACGGGACTTTTTTCCAGCGCGACAATTTCGCCCGTTGCCCCTGCGCCGTAACTTTCAACGATGGCGTCCGCCCCCATGCCCAGCGTGCAGTCAAGGACGCGCGCCCCTTCGGCAATATCGATGGCGCGAAGCAAATGATCGCTTTCCCCGCGCCGCAGATTCTTCAGCCGGAGATGCGCCATACCCGGATGAAAATAAAGCTCGCCGTCCTGCGTATCGACGACGAGCCTTTCTTTTGCAATCATCACAAAAGGTACGCCGTACCGTTCACGAATCGCAGCCAGCGAAATATTCCCCCGCTCGGCGAAAGGCGCGCCGAGCTTTTCCGCCATTTCCCGCGCCAACACGAAATGCTCCGGCTTCGCTTTGTGTCCCACCGTCACGACGATACGATTCTGTTCCTCCATCGTCACGTCCTCTTGAACATTTTCGCCAGTTCTGAGCCGGTAAACCGCAGAATCGTCGGGCGGCCGTGGGGACAGGTGTATGGGCGCGCCGTCTGCGAAAGCTCCTCCAACAGAAGCTGCATCTGCCGCAGATTTAGTTCGTCGCCGCGCTTGATCGCCGCTTTGCAGGCGGTCATGGCAAGACATGCGTGACGAATTTCCGCCGCCGTCGGATCGTGCATCTCCATCAGCCAGCCGAGGATTTTCCGCAGCGTCGTTTCCGCTTCGCCGACGGGAATATCCGCGGGAAGCGAGCACAGACGGAACTGGGTCTCCCCGCTTTTCGTCAAGTCAAAGCCCAGCTTTTGAAAAATCTCCTGCCGTTCCTCTAACAGTTCCGATTCCCGCGGGCTGAAATCCAAAAGCAAATGCACCAAAAGCTGCTGCGAGGGCATATCTTCCGCCAGCGCAGAAAAACGGTCGTACAAAATGCGCTCGTGAGCAGCGTGCTGATCGACGATGTAAAGGGTATCGCCGTCCTGTGCAATGATAAAGCAAAGAGCAACTTGCCCGATGGGAACCATCGCCATCGAAGAACCGCTTTCCTCCTCCGGCGCGTCGGCCACCAACGGCTCGATTCGCTGCTGTTCGTAAATTTCCCGTGGCGCGCCGCTTTTTTCCGCTATAATTTCCCGCTGCACCTCGGCAAAATTCGCCGCATCTCCCTTCCCCGCAAAAGGAACCGTCGGCATGAAAGGCCGGGGCAGTGAGGACGGTTCCTTCTCAGCGGAAGGTCCATCGAAAGACGCGACCGAAAGCGACAGTCCTCCCATACCATCATGATGCAAAGGAACCTGAGCGACCGCCGCCACCTGTTCAAGACTTTGCCCCTCGGGACGTACGGCATCTACGACAGCTTTATATACAGCCTTGAAAATTCGCCCCTCGTCTTCGAACTTGATTTCCGCCTTGCGAGGATGAACGTTGACGTCGACGCTTCGAGCGGGAACCTCGACCACGAGCACCGCCAGCGGATAACCGGCCTTCGGAAGCAAGGAATGATACGCGTTGTCGACGGCGCGAGCCATCGCCTTGTTCTCGACGACGCGCCCGTTGACGATAAAAGTCTGCCATGCGCGGCTGCTGCGAAGCATCGAGGGCTTTGTCAAAAAGCCCGTAATCTTCACGTCCTCGTCCTCGAAGGAAAGCGGCAGCAACGATTCTCCCACTGCGCCGCCATAAATTGCGACGATGGCATCCCTGAGCGAGCCCGTCCCAGGCGTCTTTACGACGGCCTTGTTGTTGCTGATAAGCCGGAAGGAAATCCCCGGCTCGGCAAGAGCGGCCTTGACGACGCAGTCGTTGATTTTCATGCCCTCGGTATGGACCGTCTTCATGAATTTTTTTCGCGCGGGCGTGTTGAAAAACAGATCCTCCGCCTTGACGGTAGTACCGGGAGCCGCGCCCGCATCGGAAATCTCGGGCTTCTTGCCGCCCATGATGCGAACGGAAACACCAAGTTCATCCTCCGCACGGCGCGTGAGGAGAGAAAACCGGGAAACGGCGGCGATAGTCGGCAGCGCTTCGCCGCGAAAGCCCAGCGTCGGCACGGACAAAATATCCTCGCTGTCTTTGATCTTACTGGTCGCGTGACGCTTCACGGCAAGTACGGCGTCTTCCCGGCTCATGCCGCAGCCGTTGTCGGTCACGCGCATCAGACTGGTGCCGCCCGCCATGACCTCCGTTTCTATGACGGTAGCTCCGGCGTCCACGGCGTTCTCGATCAATTCCTTGACGACAGACGCGGGACGCTCGACTACTTCTCCCGCCGCGATCTTATTGACGGTATCGTCGTCCAAAAGGTGAACGATGCTCATGACCGGCCCGCCTCCTTTTGCGCCTTTTGCTGCAATTTATACAACTCGTTCATGGCCTCGATGGGCGTCATGGCCATCACGTCGAGAGCCAAAAGTTCGTCGGCCAGCGGCGACGCGAACAGCGAAACCATGCCCGCCTCCTGCTCCGACGTATTTTTCTGTTCCGTATGCTCGGCACCTGGCGCGCATTTTTCCAATCCCGCAAGAATAACTTCCGCGCGGTCGGTTACGGATTTCGGGAGCCCCGCCAAACGCGCAACGTGAATGCCGTAAGACTTGTCCGCGCTGCCCGAAACGATGCGTCGCAGGAACACCACCTTGCTGCCGCGCTCTTTCACGGCGACGCAGCAATTCCTGATATGCTCGTTCTCCATATCGGTTAGTTCATGGTAATGCGTAGCGAACATCGTCTTCGCGTGGATATTGGCTTCGATATACTCAACGACGGCGCGGGCGATGCTCATACCGTCAAAGGTACTGGTTCCCCGCCCGATCTCGTCAAGAATCACAAGACTGTCTCGCGTAGCGTATTTCAATATCTGCGCGACTTCGTTCATTTCCACCATGAACGTGCTTTGGCCGCTGACAAGGTCGTCGCTGGCACCGATACGCGTAAAAATGCGGTCCACGGGAGCAATCGCCGCCTCCCGGGCCGGAACGAAACTCCCTACCTGCGCCATCAAAACGATGAGCGCCGTCTGTCGCATATAGGTGGACTTGCCGGCCATATTCGGGCCGGTAATCAGCATGATTTCGCTTTCCTCATGATTCAGCTCGGCGTCGTTCGGCACGAAGATATCCTGCGTCAAGATACGCTCGACAAGCGGATGACGGCCGTCCACGATATGGATCACGCCGTTTTCCCGAAGCGTGGGCCGAACGTAGCCGTAAGCGTCGGCGGCCTCTGCCAAAGAAACGAGCACGTCGACGACGGCCAATTCCCTCGCAGTGCGCTGTATGCTTTCCAACTCTGCGACGACACGCTCGCGGACGGCGTTGAAAAGCGCGTACTCAATAGCGACGCTCTTTTCCTGCGCGCCGAGGATCTTCGTTTCAAACGCCTTCAATTCCTCGGTGATGAATCGTTCCGCGTTGGCCAGCGTCTGCTTCCTCACATAATGAGCGGGAACAAGGTCTTTCCCACTATTCCTTACCTCGATGTAATAGCCGAAAACCTTGTTGTAACCGATTTTCAGCGTCTTAATGCCCGTCTTGTCCCGTTCGCGCTCCTCGATCTCCTGGAGCATTTTTTTGCTGTCGTGGGCGATGCGCCGATACTCGTCCAGCTCCGCGTCGTAACCAGGCTTGATGATTCCGCCTTCACGAACGGAAAGCCCCGGCTCGTCTACGATGGCGCGCTCCAAGAGACCGACCAGTTCGTCATACGTTCCGATATTCGCCTGCCCTCGCCGGAGCAAATCGGACTGCGCCGACGCCATAAGCGCCTTGACGTCCGGCAAAGTCGACAGGGAAACTTTCAGCGCGACAAGATCCCGCGCGTTGGCCGCGCCGACTTCCACCCGTGTCAGCAAACGCTCAAAATCGTATATCTCCTTCATGCGCTCCCGCAATCCCGAACGCATGGAGAAATCCCGCAGCAATTCCTCCACGGCGTCATGACGCGCACTAATATCCAAAACGGACGTCAGCGGCTGCTCCAGCCATCTCCGCAGCAACCGCCCTCCCATTGCCGTGCCTGTAAAATCAAGCACGTCGAGAAGCGTGTTCTTTTTGCCTCCATCCCGCAGATTGCGAGTAATCTCAAGATTACGAAGCGTCGTCGTGTCAAGCACGAGCCGTCCCGAGGCTTCCATCCTGGTGAAACGGGTGATATGGCTAAGATCGGTCATCACCGTCTGATGCAGATACTCAAGGAGCGTCGCCAGCGCCGTCTCCGCATCCGCGTCCCCCGGCCTGCGCTCCGCGCCGAAATGACGCAGCATCATTTCCTCCGGGCGTTCCATTGGTGACAGTTCAGTGAATGCGCAGCCCTCCATTCGCTGGGCCGCAAAATCCTCGACGTCCTGCCGGAAAGATAACGGTCCCGAAAACAAAAGCTCCGCCGGCGCCATACGATAAAGCTCGTCTAACGTCGACTGCACCCTGTTTTTTCCTTCGTGCACGCCGTAAAAACATTCGCCGGTGGAAATATCCGCTCCGGCAAGCACGACGCGCTCGCCGTTTTCATATAAAAGAACGATATAATTGTTCTGCGTCGCAGTCAGCGCGTTCTCGGAAAGGACCGTTCCCGGCGTGACGACCTTGATGACCTCTCGCTTCGTCAGTCCCGGTGCTTTCGGGTCGCCGATCTGTTCCGCGATGGCGACTTTATATCCCTTCCGGATCAGCTTCGTGATATAATTCTCCGCCGCATGATACGGCACGCCGCACATCGGCGATTTTTCCGTGTCCCCGCTGCGGCTCGTCAGCGTAAGCCCCAATTCCTTGGAGGCAAGCACCGCGTCGTCGAAAAACATCTCATAAAAATCGCCCAAACGAAAAAAGAGAATCTCGTCCGGGTGTTGCTGTTTGGTCTCCTGATACTGCCTCATCATCGGCGTGAGTTCCATGCTGTCGCCTCTCTCGAAAACTGCCAAAACAAATAAAGGAGTGATGTCCCCATCACTCCTTCACCCCATTGTTTGTATTATGCCTCCGCTTCACTCGCGGCTTCGCCTGCGGTTTCCTTCGCCGCTTTCGTGATGCTGAGCGAAATGCGCTTGCGTGCCGTGTCGATGCGAAGCACCTTGACCTTCACCATATCCCCGGTATGGACGGCCTCGTCAGCGCGCGCGATGCGCTTGTCGGAAAGCTCTCCCATCGGAATCAGCCCGTCGAAGCCCGGCTCGATCTCCATGAACGCGCCGAAGTCCGTCAGCTTGATGACCTTGCCCTCGATCAGCTGTCCTTCCTGATAGCGGGCCGCCCTGTCAAACCACGGATCGGGCAGCGTATCCTTGACGCTGAGCGAAATCTTGTGATGTTCCTGATCGATCTCTTTGACGAACACGTCGAGCTCCTGCCCGACCTTCAAAACGTCCGAAGGATGCTTGACGCGATCCCAGGCGAGATCGGAGATATGCGCCAGTCCGTCTACGCCGCCGATGTCGATAAACGCGCCGTAATCAAGGATGCGCTTGACCGTGCCTTTAACGGTCTGTCCTGCCTCCATCGTGGAAAAGACGCGCTCCTGTGCCTCCTCGCGCTCCTTCGACAAAAGTTCCTTGCGGGAAAGGACCAGTTTATGATTGCTCGCGTCAAACTCGATGGGAAGCGCTTCAAAAACCTTTCCCTCATAAGAAGAAAGATCCTGCACATAATGGAGGCCTACATGGGAAGCGGGAATAAACCCGCGAAGTCCCTGCACGCTGACGGAAAGTCCACCTTTGATCGCTTTGAGAACGGTGACTTCCAACGGCTCCTTCTTCTCAACGCAGCCGTCCAGTTTCTTCCATGACTCTTCCTGATCGGCTTTGAGCTTGGAAAGCGTATAGCCGTGCTCTCCGCCCTTAGAAACGACGTAAACATTGATCTCGTCGCCAACCTTGACGACGTCCTCAGCCGAATCCGGCTCGGGATAAGCAAGCTCCTTTTTAAGTATAGGAACGTCCTGCTTGGCGTCGATGGACACCCAGGCTTCGGCGTGGGACACCGAAACCACGGTGGCCGGTACGACCGTACGCTCCTGGATCTCCTGCATGTCCTCCAGCAGGGCTTCCATGTTTTGTTCGTTCACATCTGACACTTTTGATATACCTCCCTGATGATCCAGTCCGGAGTCGAGGCCCCGGCTGTGATCCCAATTTTCTTGATATCGTGAAACCATTCGTCCTCAAGCTCGGACGCCGTTTCAATATGATGAACAACGGTCTTTTCCGCGCACAGCTGCGCAAGACGCGTGGTGTTCGCACTATTCTTTCCGCCGATGACAAGCATCATGTCCACTTCCGCTGCAAGAGCAAGCGCCGCAGACTGCCTCTGATCCGTCGCGGTGCAGATTGTCCTTAGAATGCGGACGTCGTTCGACTTCGCGATAAGCCGCGCCGCTATAGACTGGAACTTCGCGCCGGAACAAGTCGTTTGAGCTACGATGCCGAGCTTTGCAAAGGGAGCAAGGGCTTCCGCTTCTTCCTCCGTTTCGACGACAACCGCGTGACCGCCGGCCCATTCCAAAATGCTCTTGACTTCCGGATGCTGCTTTTCGCCGACAATAACGACGCTGTACCCATCCTGGGCCAAACGATAAGCCGCTTTCTGCGCCTTCTTCACATGCGGGCATGTGGCGTCGACAAGCCGAATCGGGCGTTTCTCCGCCGTTTCATAGACCGCGGGCCCGACGCCGTGGGACCGGATGATAATCGTCCCTCCGTCCGACACCTCGTCGATGGAATCCACGGAACCGACGCCTTCTTCTTCAAGACGGGCGACCATCTGCGGATTATGGATAATCGGCCCCAACGTCGAAGCGTTCCCGCTCTCCGCGCTGTCGCGCGCAAGCCGGATCGCACGTTTGACGCCGTAACAAAAGCCGAGATATTCCGCCAAAATCACTTCCATAAGATTACCACATCACCCAGCCTTTTACAAGCTAATTTAGAGTATAACATAAATCTACCGATTTTCGCTATGAAAATTTTTCAATTTTATGATTTCCTCGCGAATTTTTTGCGCAAACGCATCCAGCGTCTCACGATCCGCCTTTCCTTCAAATTGCAGCAGATTACCGTAAGCTACTTTCAAATTCTTGAATTTATCAGTGCCCATAATAGCCGCCGGAAGCACAGGCGCGCCGCTCATCGCGGCGAGAAGCGCGACGCCCGAACCGAAATGATGAATCTCCCCGTCTTTGCTGCGCGTCCCTTCGGGGAAAATACCGACGCAACGACCCGCGCGAAGCTCCTTGACCGCCGCTTTGACCGCCGAACGGTCGGCCGCGCCGCGCCTCACAGGAAATGCAAAGAGCCACCGAATGACCGTGCCGAAAACAGGGATTTCAAACAGTTCCTGTTTCGCCATATAGCCCACAGGCCGGCTGAGAAAGCTGGCGAGGAACGGCGGGTCCCAGTTGCTCATGTGGTTCGCCGCGACAATCACGCCGCCCTCCTGCGGCATATTTTCCGCGCCGAAATCCTTCGCGCCAAGCAAACGAAAAAAGGCGGGAAAAATCACGTGAAGTATCCGATACAGTATCATCGCCCGTCACCCGCACAATTCCATGACTTTCTCCACGACGCGCTCAATCGGCATTCCCGTCGTATCCAGCAGCACAGCTTCCGGCACGCGCACCAGCGGCGAGATTTCCCTTTCGCTGTCCGCCTTGTCGCGAGCGGCGATTTCCGCCTCCAATTTTTCAATCGGCTCGTCATACCCCTTCGCCTTCATTTCCTTCCAGCGGCGAAGCGCCCGCTCCCCGATAGACGCCGTCAGGAATATCTTGACGTCGGCGTTCGGCAGCACGTTGGATGCGATGTCTCGTCCGTCCATGACGACGCCTCCGTCCGCCGCCATTTTCCGCTGCAGTTCCACCATCTTTGCGCGCACCGGCCCGAGCTGGGCAACCTTCGACACCAATGCCGTCACCTGCGGCGTACGAATCGAGTCCGTAACATCGGTATCGTCCGCAAAGACGCGTACGGCGTCTCCGATGAACCGCAGCCGCACGTCGAGTTTTTCCGCTATGCCAACGATATTCCCGTCTGTCGGTTCCACACCAACGTCCAGCACTTTCCAAGCGACCGCGCGATACATCGCGCCGGTGTCGATGTAGATATAGCCGAGTTTCTCAGCCACCAATTTCGCTATCGTACTTTTGCCCGCGCCCGCAGGCCCGTCGATGGCCACCGT
Source organism: Selenomonadaceae bacterium (assembly GCA_016286075.1). Lineage (GTDB taxonomy): Bacteria > Bacillota > Negativicutes > Selenomonadales > Selenomonadaceae > RUG12372. The sequence goes on along the minus strand of JAEERZ010000055.1, from coordinate 1,043 downwards.
CTTTTTCATGCCGCTCTCCCCCAAAAATATTATTGCAAATCCGTCAATGTCTTATAAAACGACGGATAAGAAATGTCTACGCACTCCGGATTTTCTATCGTCACGCCGTCGCCCGCCGCGCCTGCGACCGCCAGCGACATCGCCATGCGGTGATCGTCGTAAGAAAAACACGACCCGTGACGAATCTTTTTCATGCCGCCGTGAATCACAAGGCCGTCCTCCGATTCCTCGACGCAAGGCGCCAACTTATTATACTCGACGGCGACGGCGTGCAGGCGGTCGGTCTCCTTGACGCGAAGCTCCCCCGCATCCGAGATCACCGTATCGCCGTCGGCGAAAAGCGCCGCCACCGCAAGAATCGGGATTTCGTCAATCAACCGCGGAATGATTGCGCCGCCGAAGGAAACGCCATGAAGCTTCGCCGATCGCACGCGGATATCCGCAATCGGCTCGCCGCCGCTCTCCCGCTCGTTCAAAAGCCCGATATTCGCCCCCATATCGCAGAGGACGTCGAGAACGCCGGTGCGCGTCGGATTGACGCCGACCCCTTTCAGCAAGAGGTCGCTCCCTTCGATAATCGACGCCGCCACGAGCCAAAATGCCGCCGAACTGATGTCGCCGGGAACTTCGATTGCTTCCGGCGCGGAAAGTTTCGATACCGCACGGCAGGAAACGCGCGTGCCGTCCTGCCGTATCTCCGCGCCGAACGCGCGAAGCATCCGCTCCGTATGGTCGCGGGAAGGGAACGGCTCTATCACCGTCGTCTCCCCCTCCGCTCGAAGCCCCGCGAGCAGTATCGCCGATTTCACCTGCGCGCTGGCCATCGGCATTTTGTATTCGATGCCGCGCAATGGCGTTTCGGCAGGCAAAACCGTAATCGGCAAATATTTTCCTCCGGCCCTGCCGACGATTCGCGCGCCCATTTGCGAAAGAGGCGTAATCACGCGGCCCATCGGGCGGCGATAAAGCGCCGCGTCGCCGGTGAATGTCGAAAGCAACGGCTGCGGCGCCAAGAGTCCCATCATCAGTCGAAGCATCGTCCC
>JAEERZ010000054.1 GCA_016286075.1 Selenomonadaceae bacterium | reverse complement strand
TGTACCGTCGCCCTTCGGGCAACCGCCTTGAATCATGAATCCGTCGATAACGCGATGGAAAATGAGGCCGTTATAAAATCCTTTTTCCACCAATTTAATAAAGTTTTCCGTAGTCTTCGGGGCTTTGTCCTCAAAAAGCTCGATTTCGAAATTCCCTTTACTCGTTTCAAATTTTGCAATACGATTCGCCATTGTCTTCTCTCCTCCGTTTTTCGTTTGTCCGCCGTCCGCCGCGCACGCCGTGCTGAGCAACAAAAGCAGCAGCGAGGCCGCGAGACATAATATTTTTTTCAGTTTCATTCGGAAAATCCACTCCCTTTTTTATATATGCGCTTTTCTCCAGGCTCCGTGGGAGCCCAGACGGGAATTTCCTTCCCCGGCGCAAAAAAATCACTTCCAGGTACGAACCGGGGATATCCGACGCTGTGCATGGTGACGAGTGCTTTCGTATCCGTGCGGCGGCAAAATTCTTTCGCTCCCCATTCCCGCGCTTCTTCCAATCGTCCGTCCGCCGGAAAAAACGCCAAATCAAAAGTCCGGCCTTCAAGACGCTTCATTTGTTTGAAGAATCCGTTTCGCGCAAAGCCGATGGCGTCCGGCGTGTCGTTCTTCCAATGCCACCAGTTGAAATCCCCCGCGTGGAAGATACGCCAGCCGTCCGTTTCCACGAGGAAGGAGGTGCCTTCGTCGGTAGAATCAAAGCTTTCAACGCGGAGATTCTCGTCTTCCCATCCGTCATATTTTCCGAGCCATATGGTTTTTTTTGTCGGAAATCGTGCCGCTCCGGAAAACGATCGAATGTCTTCGCTCAAAAAGAAATGCGCCGCTTTTTCGTAGCGCGCAATGGAAGGGCTATAATGATCGCCATGCGCGTGAGAAACAAAGAAAAATATTTTCTTCGCCGACGTCAGAGTCCTTTCAATATCTCCGCGCATATCGCGATACGCGTCAAAGATCATCGCCCATCCACCTTCATCGGATTCGACGATAAAGCCGCTGTTCAAAAGATATGTGATATGTACTCTATCCTTCGTCAATCGCTTCCCTCCCCGCTTTTTCTTTTTGGTCCCGTTCGCGGAGCATTTTTTCAAGCTTTACGCCAGGCAGGGTAAAGCCGCGCCCCATGACTTCGTTGGCGTCCATTACAATCATGAAGGTTTGCGGGTCGTAATGGTCGGCTACCCGTTTGACTAATGCCACCTGCGTCAAAGTCACGACGACGAAAAGCACCCGTTTTTCCTGATGAGTAAACGCGCCCTCGCCATCGAGAAACGTTACGCCGCGACCGAGACCGCGAATGATGGCTTCGGCGATTTTTTCCGTCTTGTCCGAAATCAGGATGACGACTTTCCGATGGTTGAAGCCCGCAATCACTTTGTCCGTCAGCGTGGCGCTCATGAACATCGAAATCAGCGTGTACATAGCCGGCATGACGCCGAACATAAATGCCGACACGGCCATGATAACGCAGTTGAAGCCGAAAATTACGCCGCCCATGTTGAGCGAATAATATTTTTTCACAATGGCGGCCACGATGTCAAGACCGCCGGAGCTGCCGCCATTTCTAAAAATAATCCCGTAGCCGATGCCGTTGAATACGCCGCCGAATATCGCTGCCAGCATCGGATCCGGCACCGGAGCATAGGCGTTCAAAAAATGCGTGGCGTCAAGGCAGACGGAAAACATTACCGTACCGAACAGCACGCCGACGAAATACTCACGGCCCAGCATCCGAAGCGCCGCGATGAGGAGCGGTACGTTGTAAACGAGCACCTGCGCGCCGACAGGCAGTCCGCCTGTCAGGAAATAAACGATCATGCCGATGCCCGTGAGTCCGCCTGACAACAAATGATTGGGAAGCAGAAAAAGATTGATGGAACTGGAACTGATCAGACAGCCCAGCGTGATGGCAACCGCCTCGGCCAGACGGCGCGAATGATTTATCGTTTCCACGGCGCCGTCGGTCCCTTCTCTGTTTCTTCACGTTCTTTCAATGCGCTCATATCAATTTCTTTGTTTGCCAAAAGCTGCGCGTTGAAATCGTCGCTTTGCCAGTCTTCTTCCTGACCTCCGCCAAGATCCGCTTCTTCTTCCGTCAGCGGAAGACTCGTGAGTCGCCATGAAACAAGAATCCACGTTTCCGGCTCTATCTCCAGCATCAGCTTTTGGCCCGGCTTTTCCGGATTCTCATAGATATTCCAAGTCAGGCCGTTGAGCTGTTCCCGCTCTTTGGAACCGTACACGGCGGCTATCCGATGAGGTGTCGCCCCGTAGCGTACGTCCTCCCGGGCCGAATAGCCTTGATCCTCTATGACGATATCGACAACCTTGCCCGTTGAAGCGGCCACCCCTACGGAATATTTCTTTTTGAACGTATAATACTTGACGCGGATACCGAAAACGCTCTTGTCCGTGTCAAAGAGAGGAGTGCCGAAAGCCTTCTCCAGTTGTTTCTCGTCGGCTGTCTCGCCCAGCGTTACGCCGCGTACGGAGAAATCCTCCGGAAGAACGCAGCCTTTCGCATTTACTGCCAAAGAAAACGTCATAAACAAAAGAAAAAGGAATGCCGTTTGAAACGCCCGCCGCAAACCACTCACCTCCCTAACATCAGGAAAAAGCACAATTCCTCGAGTTTATAAACGTTAAAATTCCGTGAAATTCCCGTTCTTGAATACGGGAATTTCTTTTCCGTCCTTTGTTGTTCCCGTAATCGAAAGATCTCTTGAACCGACCATGAAATCTTCGTGCAGCAGCGAATCGTTGACGCCGTAAGACAGTAGCGTCAAGGTATCCATATCCGCACCATTCTTCAGACATGTCGGATACGCCTTTCCAAGGGCGAGGTGGCATGAAGCGTTTTCATCGAAAAGCGTATTGTAAAATAATATCCCGCTCTTTGAAATCGGAGAATCATAGGGAACCAACGCTACTTCGCCAAGCCTTGCAGATCCTTCGTCCGTTTCGATGAGCTTCGCCAAATGCACTTTTCCTTTTTCAGCCTCAAAGGAAACGACTCTCCCTTTTTCAAAGCGGAAACGAATGCCCGTAATCAAATTGCCCTGAAAAACCAGAGGCTTTGTTGCGGCAACGAAGCCGTCAACGCCTTCCCTGTGGGGAAGCGTGTATATCTCTTCCGTGGGAAGGTTTGCAACAAAGGTGCGCCCGTTTTGCGTCTCTTCTGCGCCGCCTGCCCAGATATGGCCTTCTGGAAGATGAATCGTCAGGTCGGTGCCTATCTCGTTGGTATAATGCAACGACTCGAAAGCGCAGGCGTTCATGAAATCCGATGCACGGCGCAAAAAGTCGGTGTGCCGCTTCCAGCGGGCTTCCGCTTCCCCGTCTCCCGTTATGCGCACCGTAGAGAAGATTGCTTCCCAAAGCGCAGATTCCGCATCATCGGCGTCGGGAAAAACTTTTTTCGCCCAAGCCTCCGTCGGTACGGATATTACACACCAGGCATTTTTATTGCTCATAATGCGCGCGCGGTATTCCAAGAGTGCTTCGCCCGCCGCCTGCTGCGCCGTTGCCAGCCGCTCTGGAGCCACGCCTAAAAATGCTTCGGGATCTTCGGCATGCACGGAAACAATCGCGGCGTCGTCTGTCGCGTTGTCCATATAAAGTCGTCGGCGCCAGTCGGGATAGTTTCCCAATGCTTCTGTCGAAGCCATTTCAAATCGGAGCCGGGAAAACTTCTCATCGTTCCAGACGATTGTTACGTCTTTTGCGCCGGAGTCGTAAGCTTCTTTCGCAATTCGTCTGGCGAACTCCGCGCATTCAATGGGGGAATTTACCACCAATGGTTGACCTTCTCGCAAATTTACGCCCGTTCGCACAGCGAGGCGTGCATACTCTGAAAGCTGCGCCTCCATTTTCTCTTTGTTCCGCTTCATTTTATTTCATTCAGTCGCGTCGCCAACTCCGAAGCCGACGGATCGCCCGCAGCCGACTCCATGATCGGCTGATCGCCAAGCATCAGCACATTGCCATCCGCCCAAGCCTGACCCGAGTTATGGCCGTTGTGATATGCCGTGGCCAGATTGCCCATGACAAAGTAAGCGCGCTCATGGCTGCTCATGTCATCGGCAGACGCGGGCGTCAAAAAATCTTTGCCGTTCACCTTTATCATGGCCGTATCCGCATCGATTTTCACTTTGCCGTCGCTGTACTCAGTCAAAGATTTCGCGTAAGTGTCGCGGCGATCCTTATGGTCGGGATGGTCGGAAAGGAAGGAACCGCCGCTTGTCGAACGTTCCATCACACGCTGCCAAATCGCCGCACATGCGCCGGGATTATAATTGGAATGAGTGATATACTGAAATGCCAGCTTGTCGGCCTCGCGTTCCTTCGCCCTCGGCATATGTACCTGACTCGCCAAATTTGCTACCAGCGATCCGAGTGCCGAGCCGTTCGTCAGCACCGCTACGCCCGCCTGCACAAGCAGCGCGTCTTTCATGCCGTTCTGCACATGTTTTTTCTGCCCGTGCCCCATCTCATGGCCAAGCACTACCGCGACTTCGTCATCATTCGCCACCATGTCGAACATACCCGTGTTCACGCTGATATTGTGCCCCAGCGTACAGAAGGCGTTGAACGACTTATCCTGATTGACGAAATAATTGTAAGGCTTTTCCTCAATGGTCGGATCGACTTGTGCAATCGCCGCACTGAGGCTTCCCATAATGCTGTCGAGACGTGCATTCAGATACGGGTCATCATTGACGCCGTATTGCTGCTGAATTTGCTGAAAGAGCTCCTCGCGTCCTTCATTATCATAGTAATTCAGTTGTTGATTGAGCGCCGCATATTGAACGCCAGCACCGATTACCGTTTCGAGGATTCCGGCGTTCACCGTCGGCGCCGGAATAACGGAAAACGCAAACGTCCCCGCAACGGCTAAAGCCGCCAATTTCTTTGACATTTTTTTCAGCTGCATATGAAAAACCTCTTTTCCGTTTAATATATAAAATTATATCACATTCGTCGTTTCCTTTTCTACAATAAAGATTCAAGCGATTGTGCCGCGCTCATGATGCCGATTTTTGCATGCTCAAATGTCAGTCCTCCCTGCAGGTAAACATTAAACGGCGGTCTCATAGGACCGTCGGCACTTAGCTCAATAGAAGCGCCTTGTATGAAAGTACCTGCGGCCATAATGACTTGATCCGCATATCCAGGCATATCCCAAGGTTCAGGAGCGGCATAAGAATCAACAGGGGAATATCTTTGGATACCGCCGCAAAAAGCAATCAATTTTTCGGCGGTTCCCAATTCAATGGCTTGAATAATATCGCTCCGTTTCGCTTCCGGGCTGGGCCAAACCTGATACCCTAATTCTTGAAACAGCCCGGCGGCAAACACGGCGCCTTTTAACGCTTGGGCAACGACATGAGGGGCTAAAAAGAACCCCTGAAATAAACTGCGATGGTTAGCGAGAGACGCCCCTAACTCATCTCCCATTCCAGGCGCTGTCAGTCTATATGAGGCAGCCTCGACCAATTCTTTTTTCCCTGCGATATATCCGCCGGTCAAAGCCAGGCCGCCGCCCGGATTTTTGATGAGAGAACCAGCTATAATATCAGCCCCGACCTGTGTCGGTTCCAAAGTTTCCACAAATTCTCCATAGCAATTATCAATGAAGCATACGCAGTTTGGATTACATTGTTTCACAATTTCACATATTGTTTTTATATCATTTATTGTCAATGAATTTCGCGTACTGTATCCGCGCGATCTTTGGATCATTACCATTTTTGTATTCGAGTTTACTTTTGCCGCGATTGAGTCAATATCCACGCAATTATTAACAAGAGGTAATTCGTCGTATAAAATCCCAAACTCTTTTAATGAGCCTGAAGACGGATTTGAATAACCGATTACTGTCTGCATCGTATCGTACGGCGTTCCTGTAAGCGAAAGCAAGTGATCGCCGGGACGTAAAATACCAAACAGAACCGTTGCAAGCGCATGCGTTCCCGACACAAATTGCGTGCGCACAAGTGCGCGCTCCGCTCCCATTACCTCGGCGTATAATTCTTCCAGTTTTTGCCGTCCCAAATCATCATAAGCATACCCGGACGTCGTATGAAAATACGCTTCCGATACGCGATTAATACGCATAGCGTCAAGGACTTTCAGCGTATTGGTTTCTGCGGTGCAATCAATTTGCTGAAATAGATTCTGATATTTTTCTAATACTTTTTCTTTAATCGTTTCAAGTTTTTCTGAAAATGCCAAAATGAATCTCTCCTTTTATTAAGCAGAAGGAAAGGCGCGCGGCTGTCTGCCGTCGCGCCTTTTATCCACGATTTACAATGCTGCTTATATGTTTTAGCGTAATATACAGCGAACCGTCTTCCGCATGATTAAATTCAATAAAATCCGTATTGTCAAAATACTCCGCGGGAATCGTCAGCTCAATACCTGTGTCCGTTTTAAGTTTATGGTTCATGACCTTTTTTAACAAAGTTTCTTTGTTGACGGTTACGCTTTCATCCTTTGCAAAACCTGAATCCTGCATTTTTTGCTGAAAAGCCTCCCGCATGGCGGGCTGCTCGGAAAAAATGCAATTCCCGAGTTGTACGGGATTTAATGATTCTTTATCTTCAAGTTCTCTCGCGATGGCTTTTTTTACTGATGCCGCCGTTTGTATCGTATTTACGCCAAAGTCTTCGGCAATTTTAACGGCCGTCTTTTTGATGGCATTTACAGCTTCCTGCTGGGAAGACTTCAGTACGCATTCCAATATCGCCTCAGAAAGCGCATAAATAGAATTGCCGTCTATATCATATTTCTTTTGTGAAATCAAAAGCGTTCCGTCGTCCACACGAAACGCCGCAAATTCCTCAGCTGTTCCCGTCGGTATGGCTAATTGCGTCTGAATCTCGTTGCAAACAAGTCCTTCGTTCATCGTTGTCAGACGGATATATGCATGTTGATTGCAGATACGCAAGAAAATCAAATACCGTATGTCGTCGATTATAACGTCGCAGACAAAAAGATCCGACGGTAAAATTCCATTCGCCTGCCGTATAACGTCAAACCAAATGCCGGCAATGGTCTTTGAAAATCCAACAAAATCTTCATTCTTTAAATAATCTTGCAGGTTTTTATTAAAAACACTGGTTTCAAGGAATACGCCGGGTTTAGAAGAGGCTTTATGGAAACATTTTCGGATATGCTCTTCTAAGAATGAAGTCAGTTCGTTATTCAATATCAAGGCGGTATCAGACAATACAGCTTGCATGTTCGACGTATCAAAGAAATGCAATATCGCATTATTAACAACAATCATGAATGAAGCTCCTTTTCCGCCCGCGTTCGAATCGCTTTTAGGCGTGCTGCCAAACATGAAGAAATACGTTCCTGCAATTCTTCCAATGTATGCGAATCAAATTCATAATCTGTGTCCGGAACGGCAGCTACACGGGCGTCGCTAAAGAATTCATCCCTGAATACATTATAGTAAATGGCAAAATTGCTTTGAGAGGGAAAATGCTCATAATCCAAAATAATATATGAGCCGTTCGTAATACGAAAAGGCTGCGAAGGGCGGATAAACAGTTCGAAATCCTCCAGCTTTTCAGGCAATGAAGAAGCGAACTGCCAATCTGCAATATGCTTTGATGCAAACAGTACGTCATCTATCGCAGGATTAAAGTCGGCTAAATTGGATAAGATCTCGTCAAATTGTGCGCGGAGAAGCTGCTCAAATACTTCAAGGGACGAAGTAATGCATTCCGTCAAACAAAATTCAAAAGATCCGAGCTGAATCCGCAATTTGTATTCGTCCGTTTCCGCATGGTAATATGCCGTCACGGAACGGTGTGCAGCGTCGTCGGCATAAGAATACAGGTCGTATTTATCTTCATGTATTTGATTAAGACGTTTTAAATGGAAATTATGAATTGTTTCGGGGAGTTCTTGCATGTAAGCCCACTCAGCGGTTGTTTCAGCAACTTTTTGCAGCGCTTCATCTTTCATTAAAGATCGATCCTCTGTTGAAGAAATGTCGAAATCAAAAATAATGAAATTACAGTAACAAATTTATTTACCCGTGCGCCCGCGCTTCGTCATCGGCGTTCCCTTCTCGCAAAGCGGGCAGGATTTCGGATCGTAGGTGACAACATCCAGGTGCAGGAGCGCGTGATACGGCACATCGCCGAAGCTGACCTTGCCGCCGCTTCTGTCGACGAGCATTCCGACGGCCACCGGGATGCCGCCGTTTTCACGCACGACGTCGATGACTTCCTTGACAGATCCGCCCGTCGTGACGATGTCCTCGACGATCAGCACCCGCTCGCCCGGCTGCAGGGAGAATCCGCGCTTGAAGGTCATGCGCCCATTCTCGCGCTCGGTGAAAATGGCCCGGGTCCCCAGCGCCTTCCCTACCTCGTGAGCCAAAAGGATGCCGCCGGTCATCGGACCGACGACGGTCTGGATCTTATCGTTCCTGAATTGTTCAGCCAGCGCCTTGCAGAGCTTTTCCGTGCTTTCCGGATGCTGCAGGACGTTGAACTTCTCCACGTACATCGGGCTGTGCAGTCCCGACGTCAGCAGGAAATGGCCTTCCATGATCGCTCCCGCCGCGACGAATATTTCTTTGACTTCCGCTTCCGTCATAGTATTACACCCTTTCCATTTCACGAATGATTGCTTCCGCCGCCGCCTTCGGGTCTTTCGCGGCGCGGATCGGCCTGCCGACTACCAGGTGCGAGGCTCCGTTCTGCAGCGCGGCGGACGGCGTCGCGATCCTGCTTTGGTCGTTGATATCGGCTCCCGCCGGTCGGATTCCCGGCGTTACGATCAGGAAATCCGGTCCGCAGACCTCGCGAATGGCCACCGCCTCCTGTGGCGACGCCACGACGCCGTCCATACCGGCTTTTTTCGCCAGCGACGCGAATCGAATCACCTGCTCGCGGATTTCCTGTGAAAATCCCATCTCTTTCCAATCGTCGCCGCCGATGCTGGTGAGGATCGTAACCGCGATCAGCTTCGGCGCGGGAATCCCGTCCTGCGCCGCCTTCCCGCGCACTCTCTCGACGGCGGTTCTCATCATTTCGTATCCGCCGGATGCGTGGACGTTCAACATATCCGCGTGAAGATTCATCAGGGAGCAAAGCCCTTCGGCGACGGTGTTCGGGATATCGTGCAGCTTCAAATCCAGGAAGATGGACTTCCCCTGATCGTGCAGATAGGTCAGGACCTCCGCCCCCACCCGGTAAAAAAGCTCCATGCCGACTTTATAATAGGAAACGGAATCCCCCAGCGTCTCCACGAGCGCCCGGACGTCCGGCATGGAATGGACGTCCAGCGCGACGATCAATCGACTATCCGCCATTCACCGTCACTCCTTGTCTACGATCAGTTTCCCTACGATTGCGCTGATATGCGGCAGGTTCCGCTGCTTCAGGTAGGCGTCCAGCCCGCGGATGATTTTTCCCGTAACCGACGGGTCGCAGAAATTGGCCGTCCCGACAGCGATCGCGGAGGCTCCGGCCAGGAAGAACTCGACCGCGTCCTCGGCCGTCATTATGCCGCCCATTCCGATCACGGGAATCTTGACGGCCTGCGACGCCTGCCAGACCATGCGGAGCGCCACCGGCTTCACGCAGGGACCGGAAAGCCCGCCCGTTATGTTCCCCAGCACGGGCCGCCATGTGTGAATATCAATGGCCATGCCCATCAGGGTATTGATCAATGACAGCGCGTCCGCGCCGGCGGCTTCTCCCGCCCTCGCCATTTCCGCGATGTCCGTCACGTTCGGCGACAGCTTCAGGATCACGGGCTTCTTCGTATGTTTTTTCGCCTGCGTAACGACTTCCGCCGCCGCTTTCGGGTCCGTGCCGAAAATGATGCCGCCGTCTTTGACGTTCGGACAGGAGACGTTCAATTCGATGGCCGCGACGCCCGGCACGTCGAGACGCTCCGCCAGTTGCCCGTATTCCTCCGCGCTGCCGCCCGAAATGTTCACGATCACATTCATATGATACCCGGAGATTCGGGGCAAGATCGTCTGCAGGAAATACTCCACGCCGGGATTTTCGAGGCCGATGCAGTTCAGCATGCCGGCGGGTGTTTCCGCGATACGGACGCCGTCGTTTCCGCGGCGGGGCTGAAGCGTCGTGCCCTTGACGACGACCGCTCCCAGTTCCTCCAGGTCGGTAAAATCGGCGAATTCCTCGCCGAATCCGAAGGTTCCCGACGCGGTCATGACGGGCGTGTTCATCTGTATGCCCAACAAATCAACGGCAAGCCGAGAATCGCTCTTCAAAGTATCCCCTTCTTTCCCGGTCCTCATTTTTCGAAAAAGACGTCTTGCGCCCACAATCCCGGGCCGTACTTGCATATTTTCTTC